>JAHFIZ010000070.1 GCA_023246145.1 Candidatus Uhrbacteria bacterium
TTACTAGCTCTGTAAAAGTTTCTTTTTGAGTGATTCATTACCCCTTCTACCTCCTCAACCCCCTCTACCCCTACTCGATTACGATCTTAATATGATCCTTGAGCGTAGGTACGCGCTTCAGCCAGAAAGGCGTGAAGGAGACGCTGACGTCCTTAATAGCGTCTGAAGACTTGAGAAGGGTGACTACTTCATTTGGCGCTCGGCCTACAAAACGATCTTTGTTGAGCGTGGCCGAATCAAGTGAGATGCGGGAGTTGCCATCAAGATACACAGAGATTCTGGCGGAAGAAGTCTTGGTATCAATAGAGCCTACCGTCACCTTCATCCCGTCTAGGTTGGTCTCCGTCATTTCATATCCTTCTGTCAGACGCTTTTTGAGAAGCGTTTCGGCATACGTCCGCACTAATTCATTATTGTAATAGGCCCCAGAAATATCCACGGCCATCTTCAGGGTGAATGTTCCCGTAGCAGTACCCACCGGAACATCCGTAGTTTGGCTCACCACATTGGTCAGATACGTCTGTCCATCAAACTGGGCGCGATCAATACCAACTTCTAAATCCGCCTTGGCTCCCGCCAAAATATCATCCGTCAGCGAGGCCACGGCATCCTTCACGTCCTGTTCCGTTAATGAGCGAACATATTGCACACCGCCTACCATAGGATTCACGCTGACGGCGTAAATTTTCTGCTGGAGCGTGGTGTTTAATCCAGGAATAGTGAAACGAGAAGCGCCAATCTCCCCATTCTTTCCTGTCTGATCTGCATGAACGGTTGCATCTACCTGCCCGTTAGCAACCACAGTTACACTTTTATCAAGCCTGAAAAGAATTCCCTCTTTGGAAAGCAATCTGGTAGTTGCTATAAGTTGCTGCGGAGCGCCGGACTCATTGATCAGGGTCACGGTTCCTGTGGCCTTAGCCTCCACAGCCTGCGCACCTTCTGATGGGAGCGTAAAACTCTTGCTCTGCTCTACCCGCTTCCCTACTACTGCGCCAGCAATCTGTCCGTCTTGTGTAGGCGTAGGCACCACGTCCGCTACCGCAGTAACGCTGACGATTTTAGGATTAGCAGTAATCTTAATGGTGGCCCGAGAAACGGAGAGGTAGAGGACGGCAATCAGGAGCAAGAAGGTGATGCCAACAAAGACCACCGCAATGCGCTGGTACAGGCGTAAAGAACGCGAGAGCGGCTTCTTTCCGGCGCCCGCGTGCTTCTGTGGAGCTGGAGTCATAGTGTGTTCATTATATCACGCAGGGGGTAGAAGGGGTTGAGGGGGTAGAGGAGGTTTTAAAGACCTTAAAACTTTACGTTCTCCTCGCCCACGATTGCTCCAACTTTCTTCGCGACATCCCTGGAAGGATTGATGGAGTATTCCGTAGCGATCTTTTTCTGTTCCCCGGCGCTCGTCACTTCCAAATAGACCCGACTGGTACCCGGAGCGGCCTTAAAAATGTCCCGCAGACGCATGATCATTTCATTTGTAGGCTTGGCAGGAACAATAATCGTAAACTGCCCCACGCTGATCATGTTTGCAGCGTTTGGATCTATAACTGTCTTCTTGCCCATCTCTGCCGCGCGGTCTTCACTTACTCCGCCCTGCGAAAGCGAAGCAGCCATTTCCCCAATCTCAGCCTCGATAAACGAAACGAGACTATCTACAAGAATGGAACGTTCTTCAATCTCTGAGTCTTCACGCTGTCTGAGCGATACCTTTCCGGTAATCACCACGAAAGTATCCGGGAGAAGCTTCTCCCGGACTTTGATGTACGTCTTTGGGAAAACCACGGTCTCCATGCCGCCGCTTGGGTCTTCCAGACGCGCAAAAGCCATGGGTTCATTTTTCTTTTTGGTATAAATTTGTTTCACCGCGCCAATAACGCCGCAGACTCTCACCATCTCTCCGTCCGCCATCTCATTAATACTCTTTAACGATTTTACGTACGTTCCAAATTTCTCAAAAAAGAGTGCCGCTGGATGAGATGAAACATAAAGACCGAGGAGTTCTTTTTCCCAGGTTAAGAGCATGCTCGCGGGCATGGGATCCGGTGCTCGGAGTTCAAGTTTCTTGGAATCCATGTCTGGAGTCAGCTCAAACAGTGACGACTGATTGCGCTCCTGTTCATCATTCACCTGCTTGTTGTAGAGAACTAATTGGTCGAGGTTTGTAACCAGTTGAATACGGTCGCCAAATCTATCGAGCGCGCCGGATTTAATCAGTGCCTCAAGTGTTTTCTTGTTAAAGGCGTGAGAACGGACGCGGGCCAAGAAATCCGGCAAGTCTTTAAACTCGCCGTTATCTTTACGTTCCTGCACCAGAATTTCCGCAATCTCCGTACCTACGTTTTTAATAGCCATGAGGCCCCAGCGGATATTCTTAGTCCCTTTCACCACCGCAAACCCTGCAAAAGATTCGTTCACATCCGGCGCCATAACCGTGAGACCCATGCGCGTACACTCTTCCACTTCAATCGTAATACGATCGATATTTCCGGCGTCAGAGTTCATGAGGGCGGCCATGAAACAGGCCGGGTAATGCGACTTTAAATAGGCCGTGCGGTACGCGATCATGGCGTAACAGGCAGCATGGGATTTATTGAATCCGTACGCAGCAAAATCTTCCAACTTTTGGAAAATTTTATTCGCCACACTTTCTGTCACGCCCTTTTTGAGAGCTCCCTCAATAAATTTGACCTTCATCTTGGCCATGAGCTCCGCAATCTTCTTACCCATGGCTTTACGCAAACTGTCAGCTTCTCCACCCGTAAATCCGGCCACGTCTTTAGAGACTTGCATGACCTGCTCCTGATACACCGGAATGCCGTACGTTTCTTTAAAGGCGTTCTCCATGAGTGGGTGCTCATACACCACCTGCTCTATGCCGTGCTTTCTCCTAATAAAACTTTCAATAAACTGCATCGGGCCAGGACGATAGAGCGAGACCATGGCGATAATGTCTTCAAATTGGCTGGGCTGGAGTTCCTTGATGTAGCGCTTCATGCCGTCAGATTCCAGCTGGAACACACCGGTGGTTTCTCCTCTGCCCAAAAGATCAAACGTGGTTTTATCATCCAGCGGCAAGTTATCCATGTCCACTTCGTCCCCGGTCACAGCCTTAATGATGGTGAGCGCATCTTCAATCACGGTTAAGTTAGAGAGACCCAAGAAGTCCATTTTTACTAAACCGGCAGCTTCCGCAGAGTTCAAGGAATACTGCGTCACGAGCGCCATGTCTTCATGCTGGCCAGCCTGGAGCGGAACTCTTTGTACCAAAGGACGATCGCCGATGACGATTCCGCAGGCGTGCTGAGAAGCATGACGAGGATTCCCTTCCAATTTCATGGCCAAGTCCACTACGCGGCGAGCCATGGGATTGCCATCATAAAGTACCCTAAGGTCTGGCGATTCTTTGATCGCGTCCTTAAGCGGCGTATGGCGGCCCTGCACCGGCGGCGGCACCACCTTGGCAATCACATCGGCCTCTTGGAACGTAAGACCGAGCACGCGGGCAGCATCACGCACGGCAGCGCGCGGCATGAGCGTTCCAAAGGTGATAATGCCAGCCACATGATCAGCACCGTACTTCTGCGTCACATATTCCAAAACCTTTCCTCGACCACGATCAGCAAAGTCCGTATCAATATCTGGCATGGAAATACGGTCCGGGTTCAAGAAGCGCTCAAACAAAAGTCCGTACGCCAAAGGTTCAATGTCCGTAATTTTCAAAATATACGCCAC
>JAHFIZ010000019.1 GCA_023246145.1 Candidatus Uhrbacteria bacterium
GCGAGCCCGGTGAAGCTACGCTTGAAACAGCTCGTCATTTTACAAACATAGAAATGCTGGACCTTTCGTCTATCCCTCAGTTTTTGCGGGAGAACAATGAGGAGAAGATCTACAGGAAGCTAACGTTAGGAATTGCTTCCGGGAAAGAGGTAGCAGCTGGGCCAGATTGGTTTATTGGAGCGGAAATAGAACAGTTGACGGTGGACACCTCCGCAGCAAAGGGTGGCGTGCCATTTTCAAGGATGGTCAGTCAGAGCCATGCTACAGAGTTTGTGACGTACTACACTCCTTCTGATTATTTTGGTGTGTTAGAGGAGAATACCTTTAGCCAGGCACTCCGTATCAGTAATGTGGGGTTCGAATTTCGAGGAGGAGGAATGATTCTGGAACCGGGATCGTTTAGGAATGTGGATACATTTCATGTCTCTATTCAATCAAAAGGCATACAGCTCATAGAATCTCGGGCATTTGAAGGGGCAAAGATTTCCGAGTTGGACTATTGGCTTACAGACGATTTTAAAATACTGCCGGGTGCGTTCAGCGGTGCCCAAATTAACAAGCTTTGGTTTAGTGTCGAGGGTCGAGATTATAACCATATGCTCCTGTCGGAAACAGAGGCTCAAGCGGTAATTCAGAAACTCAGGAGTGTGAAATTTGATGAAGGGGTGAAGGAGGCCTATTGTGTGTACTATGCAGAAGAGGATGGTTCGAAAGTGGAAGTACGAATTAAATAATCCTTGAAGGCAGTATGAGAACGGTTGCGATATTCGGAGCGGGTGTGGCGGGATTATCTGCAGCTCATGAGTTTGTGAAGCTGGGGTATAAGGTTTCTGTGTATGAGGCTAACGCGGAAGCAGGCGGATTTTTTAGAAGTGCGCGCCGTGCGGAAGACGGGAACATGCCTACGGAATATTCCTGGCATGGTTTTGGGCCGTGGTATCACAATGCCTTTGATGTCATGAAACAGATCCCGTTTGATGGGCTAAAGAGCGTTTATGACAGAGCATTATCCAGACCCGTCAATTACGGCGTGGTGCCAGATAGGGATACGGGTCTCACGCTCCCCGCAATTTTTAAAACTCCGCTGAAATTTCGATTTACGGCACTCGACACCATCCGGTGGTCGAAACTCTTGTTTCAAACCTGGAGCGCTAATCTGCGTACAGAGAAATGGTATTCGGCCCTGAGCGCCTCTGAAGCGTGGAAGCCGCGCATGACGGAGCTCGGCTGGAAAACGTGGCGGGCAACGTTTGGCCCGTGGGTGGGCGTAGACTGGACGCGGGCATCTCTTCACCATGTGGGGCAATTTTTCCGCCGGAACATGCAGCCGGGAACTGCGCATGAGCATGAGGCTGATGAAGAGGGTCCGGCCTGGAAGCAAGGCGCAGGGGAGGGCTGGCTCTTGCTCCGTGGTCCGAGTAATGAAGTGTGGTTTGATAAATGGATTCCGTATTTAAAAGAAAAAGGTGCACAGTTTTTCTTTGAAACAGCTCTCACGAAATTTCTTTTCGATGGAAGGAACATCTCGAGCGCTGTTCTCGATTCCGGAGTTGAGGTGACAGCTGATATTCACGTGCTGGCAGTAAATCCTTTTGCCGCAGCAGAGATTATTAGTCAAACTCCGGCACTCGCGGTACTGGACGAGCTTCGGCTATTCCGACCGCTCACAAACGATGGCCCGCACACGCAGGTTTCTTTCCGCATAGCATTCTCTGAAGAGATAAAGTGGCCGGAAAAGATGACAGCCATCCTTTTACCTGACTCAGAATTTAATCTGACCGTCTTTGCGCAGGAACAGGCTTGGATGCCGCAGATCAGTCTCGGAGACGGTATCAAGTCTCTGTGGACAGGCACCGCCTGCGTGGGCACACAGGCTCCCGGGCGCGTGTATGGCCTGCCGCTAGATAAATGCACGCGCGAGCAGTTTATTGAAGAAGTGAAAACGCAATTGCTCGAATGCCAAGGACTCGACTATCTTTTGAAACAGGCAAATAACGGCAAGAGCTTGAAGGATTTTCCGGAGGTCCGGATTGAAGTTTGGCACGAATGGGAATTCTCTCCGCAGGGAATCGAATCGAGACAGAAAAAGTGGGTCATGAGCACGCACACGCAGCAGTTTTTACCCAACCAAAAGACCCCGGTACCAAACCTCTTGCTCGCCGGAGCTCACACTAAAACGTCTGCGGACATCTGGAGTATAGAAGGGGCCGTAGAATCCGGCCGTCGCGCCGCTCAGGCCATTGAATCTTCTGTAGCCATCATCCCGCAGTTCAAGCCGCTCTGGCTGCGAGTTTTCGGTGCGATCGACGACGTCTGCTTCACCCTCGGCTTGCCGCACTTCATAGATGTATTCTTGATCCTGGTCGCTCTTGCGGTTATTCTCTTGGCTCTCTCTATTCTCACCTAGCAACATGAGAGCTTTTTACTTGAGAACATTCCTACAATATTTTGGACTGGGGATCATCATTCCTGGCGTCACGCTTTTTTGGTTGCAGCGTGGACTGAATTTGTTTCAAATCGCTTCGCTTTCTACCATCTTTCTTATCGTAGCCTTAATCGCTGAAGTTCCTACGGGATACATTGCCGACCGCTTTGGGAGAAAAACAAGCCTCGTGCTTTCGGCCTTCGTAGTGGCCTTTTCGTATGCGGTGTACGTGAGCACGTATAACATCACGGTGCTGCTCATTTGCGTCGGCATCGAAGCACTTGGCTTTGCGCTCTACTCAGGTGCTGATCAGGCATTTGTGTATGACACGTTAAAAGAGAAAGGGGAGGAGAGCACGTTTAAGAAAGTATTTAGTAAGGTCTCCGTAGTAGATGAAGTCTCCATGACGCTCGGCATGATTACTTCTTCCGGAGTAGTCTATTTCATCGGCGTCACCGGAGCGCTTGGCGTGTCCGGAATATTCATGGCCCTCACCGGAGTATTCAGTCTGGTCTTCTTAAGAGAACCTTCGGTGCACGAGCATGTCATCGATAATGCCGTAGAGGAACTGGAGCGACATCCGTTAGCACTCTTGAAGCGTGCAGTTGGGATTCTGAGGGACAATCATCATTTTATTCTGATGATGTTCTCTTTTGCATTTTTGACAGAAATTGGCGCGTATCTGTGGCAGCCGCAGCTTTCGCATGTGGGTGTTCCCGCAGCCATGTTCGGCCTCATTTTTGCCGGTTTGAAATTGTGTTCGGCTGCCGGTTCTTACTTTGCGGGAACATTTAACGGCAAAATTGGTGCCAAAGCCTTTGTGGTCTTGGCTCTTGGCATGGCTGTAGCCTTTGCCATCATGAGCCTCACCAACGTCTATTTTATTATTGGCGGTCTCGCGCTCATCTCTTTTCTTGATAACGCTTACCGAGTTTTCCAATCGGAATACATTAATAAAATTATCGCCTCAAAGCGGAGAGCTACGTTACTGTCCGTAAACGCCATGTTCGCCAGCCTCTTTGGTGCCGGATTCGCCCTCATCTTAGGTGCGTCAGCACAATGGTACGGATTAGCTATTGCACTCCTGGTGCTCGTGGCCATAAAGATCATTGCTATTATTCCGCTCTTGTTTGTGAGAGACTATAAACATCCTTCAATAACGTAAAATATTCCTTATGGACTTCCGTTCTGGATCACTTATTGGCCTTGTTATCCTCATTTTGGACATTGTAGCGATCATTGAAATTTTCAAGAGCGGTAAAGACTTGATTGCCAAGCTCTTGTGGACCGTCCTCATCCTTCTTTTCCCATTGGTCGGCATTATCATCTATTACTTCTTTGGACGATCTAAATAAGAGCTCAATGAACACTCTGCATATGCAAAAAATTACTCCTTGCCTTTGGTTTGATACGCAGGCAGAAGAAGCGGTGAATTTGTACATCTCCATCTTTAAGGACGGAAAGATGTTGACGGAGACGCGATACGATAAGGCGTCAGCCGAAGTTTCAGGACAGCCTGAAGGTTCCATTCTCACCTGCGAGTTTGAGCTCTTTGGTCAGAAGTTCATGGCCCTAAACGGCGGACCGCTCTTCAAGTTTTCTGAAGCAGTATCGCTTGTGGTGGATTGCGAGGATCAAGCAGAGGTAGATCGTTATTGGAACGCCTTGGTTGCTGATGGCGGGCAGGAAAGCCAGTGCGGCTGGCTGAAGGATAAATTTGGTTTTTCTTGGCAGATTGTTCCTAAGCTCCTCACCAAGCTTCTGACAGATTCTGATCCTAAAAAGGCACAGGCTGCCATGAAAGCCATGCTGGAGATGAAAAAGATTGACTGCGCCGCCCTCCAGGCCGCATACGATCAGGCGTAAATTATGTCCGTAGACATTAAGGACGTAGAGCCAGTCGTTCGAAGAGTACGAGAGATTCTCATGCCGCATTACGGCAAGGTAGAATTCAGCACCAAGAGTGACAGGGCTTATGATGTTGTAACTGAGCTCGACGTAAAAGTAGAGAACTTTTTGCGCGAAGAGCTGTCGAAGATTTACCCGGACATAACATTCGTGGGCGAAGAAACCGGAGGTGACAGAACTGTAGCTAAGAAGTGGCTGTGTGACCCTATAGACGGCACTGCGCTATTTATTAGAGGCATTCCGTTCTGTACCACCATGCTCGCCTATATTGAAGACGGGAAGGTAATGTTTTCCGTGATTTACGATTTTGTTTCAGATACGCTGTATCACGCAGTGCGCGGCGGCGGAGCCTTTGCACAAGGCCAGCCAATTCATGTCAGCAATCGAACCTTAAAACAAGGTTACGTGGCTTGGGAGACGCATATTCAAAAAGAAGAAAATCTGAAGCTGCATCTCGCACTTGTAGAAAGAACCTCTTTTTTTAAGATGATCTGCGCTGGTTACGAATTTGCACTTGTTGCCACAGGTAAGTTAGATGGTCGAATGTGTTTTGATCCGTTTGGTAAGGATTACGATTTTGCTCCGGGCTCACTTCTCGTAGAGGAAGCCGGCGGGATTGTGGCGAACGTCGGCAAATCCGATTATGACTACACGAATCTGAATTTCCTGGCAGTGAACCCAGTTATTTATCAAGAACTCACGCAAGGCGAAGGCGCCGTCTTTCCGCGAGAGTAATATTGTAGAAGTCTACATTTCGCGAGATACTATGCCTATGAAAATTTCTGCATTAAAAGAAAAGATGGCCGCTCGGGAGGGGATGATGCTGCTTGACGTGCGGGAGCCGGATGAGGTGGCGGACGGCGGTATGATGCCAGGCGCCGTAAATATTCCCATGGGGAAGGTTTTTGTAGAGGCCGGCAAAGGCGCGTTGCCAAAGGACACGCCAATAGTGACCATTTGCAGATCTGGTGTCCGTGCGGAGATTGTTGCTCGGGAATTGAAGGAAAGGGGGTATGATGTTGATTTTCTTGAGGGGGGCATGACGGCGTGGGAGGAATAGGCGCGGTAGGATGTAATATTCGCTCTTCTATGCGTATTGCGATTATTGGCGGGGGAGCGGCAGGTATGATGTGCGCGGCTAGGGCGTATGAGGTGAATCCGGAAGCGGAGATCTTTTTGATTGATAGGAATGATGGATTAGGGAAGAAGGTCATTATTTCCGGTGGCGGCAGATGCAATGTCACCACGGGAGTAAATGATATCAAGACGGTGCTGACCAAGTACCCGCGTGGCGCCAAATTTTTGATTAGTGCCATGTATGCCTTTCCGCCAGAAGCCGTGTACGCCTGGTTTGAGGCCCATGGCGTGCCTTTAAAGTGCCAGACGGATCTCCGGGTCTTTCCGGTCTCAGACGACGGCCACGATATCGTCGGGGTATTCGAACGAATATTCGGCGCTGGGGTCGACGTCCCTGTCGACCCGACCAAGATTAAGGTGATGTTAAAAAAGTCAGTATTATCAATCGAGAAGCAGGGAGATCAATTCGCCGTAAATATTCGCGATCAGATTTCTCCATTGCTAGTCGATAGAGTCGTTTTGACGACAGGCGGGCAAGCCTACCGGCAGACAGGGTCAACGGGTGACGGCTACGCTTTCGCTCTATCTCTCGGTCACACCATCACGCCACTTGCACCAAGCTTGAATTCGTTTACTACTAAAGAAACGTGGCCAGCATCCATCTCCGGACTATCATTCGAGAAGGCGGCGTTATCGGCCAAGCGGGAAGGAAAACCGCACTTCACGGGACCATTTCTGTTTACGCACAAAGGCGTCAGTGGCCCCGCAGTTTTTGCGCTTTCTTCTTTAGTCGCATTCGAAAAGTACGACGCAACAACACCGCTCGAGATCTCGATCGATCTCTTCCCGGATGAGACTGTCGATGCACTTCGAGAACGATTCGAATCGATTGTGGTTGGCAAAGAAAATAAGCAGTTCGACAACGTTCTTTCTCTTCTTGTACCTAAATCATTGGCCGAGATTATTATCGACGAGATAGGAGTCTCGAAATCAAAACGCGTCAACCAAGTAGCCAAGAAAGAAATCAATAAATGTTTGGCCTGGCTGAAAGCAGTTCCTTTGAATGTTATCGGTCGAGGCGTAGGAGATGAATTCGTAACTGCCGGGGGAGTAAACTTATCGGAAATAGATCCAAAGACCATGGAGTCCAAGATTTGTCCTGGTTTATACTTTGCCGGTGAGGTGATGGACGTGGACGGCTATACCGGAGGCTTTAATCTTCAGGCCTCTTGGGCTACCGGCAGACTGGCGGGGGAGCATGTCACGCTATGAGAAAACTTTTCGGCCACACCACCATTACGTCAGATAAGAATGGCAAGATAGAGGTGCACTATTTTTTTGGCCGACCCTATGTCTTCGTAGACGGCTATCATGAGTCTACGCATTACACCGGAACCATGTGGTGGCACGCGCTCAGGCATCTTCCGGTGAGCTTCGAGGCTTCAAGAATACTCATGCTCGGCCTTGGTGGCGGCTCGGCAGTCCGATCGCTTCTCCGTAAATTTAAGAACTGTGAGCTCGTGATTGTAGAATGGGATCCGGCCATGATAGAACTTTATAAAGAAGTGTATGGCGAGATCGCGCACGTCACCATCATGGAAGGTGACGCCACGATCCTTGTTCCAGCCATGCGTGAGAAGTTCGATCTCGTGCTTGTGGATCTTTTTACAGGCAGCGTTACTCCTCCGGCGCTTAGTGGCGATGAGATGGTTCAGGCAATTGCGAACGTCCTTTCGCCTAACAGCTACTGCTTGCTGAACGCCTTCAAGTCACTGGATCTTCCCGAAGTTTTTGACAGACACTTTGCACAAATTGAACTCTGGCACTATAAATTTAATACGCTTCTCCTGTATGAAAATCATCAAAGAGTTTAAACAGTTTCTTTTACGAGGCAACGTGGTGGATCTCGCGGTTGGTGTAGTCATCGGTGCAGCTTTTGGTGCAGTAGTCACAGCGCTCGTAGCAGACTTTTTGACTCCGCTCATTGGCGCCATCATCAAGACGCCGGATTTTGCTAAATTGTTCTTCACGGTAAACGGCAGTCAGTTTCTCTACGGTCATTTTTTGAACACGCTCATTTCCTTCATTCTCGTGGCACTATCCGTCTTCCTGTTTGTCATCAAACCCATGAACTACCTAATAGAAAAAACCCAAAAATCCGGCAAGCCGTCAGAACCAAGCATGAAATCCTGTCCAGAGTGTTTAGGTGAAGTCCCCAAAGCCGCTACCCGATGTATGCACTGCGGACAGAGGATCGCTGAATGACGGTGATAAACTAGTTTCGATTAAATTTTTACTTTCTTTATATGGGTGAACGAGAACGACCACAGCCAGAAGGAAACAGGGGGGGGCTCGAGCCGCAACAGGAAGCGAAGGAGGTAGGAGCGGAACGCTTTCCTACACAAGAAGAGGTGCTTGAAAAGTTTCGAGAGGTATTTTCAGGTGAATTTAAGGAGAGAAGACTGCAGACGGATGAAAAAGGCTTGAAAGTGTGGGAGGTAGAAATTGCCGATAAGGAAACAGGCGGGACAATTGAGTACTGCTACACGCGTGGACACGGGGAACCGCATCAGGCTACATACATCACCTCAATTCAATCCACCGTTTTTGATGATACCGGGATGCCGTATGGCGGCGGAGAGGTGATGAGATTGGTAGACGGGCTTTGGGTTCGTCCCAGAAAAGTGGATGAGAAGTAAAAACAAACAAAAAACCACTCCGTCTGACGGGGTGGTTTTTTGTTTGGCTAGACCAAAGTTACCCAGTAGCTCCAGAATTTTACGAGTACGGTAATGATCACGATGGCGAATAATCCGATAGCAATGAGATGAGGGTTCTTTTCAAAGAAAGAACTCGTCGACGTTGCCCATGCAGGAAGGGGAAGATTTTTTTCCTGAAGATTATAAACAGTGGTATAGGAGTAGAGCACGATCGCAGCGGCCCAGAAGACCATGCAATAGGGGCAGAGGGAGCCGATAATGAAAATGCTTTGATAGGCCAGCCAGACTACGGATAGGATAGCTACGCTCATGCCCGTCTGCAATCCAATCCAGAACCATTTCCTGTAGAGGGCACCGGCGAGAAGCGAGAATCCAATGGTGATCACGATCGAAAATCCCGCTATTCCGAAAAGCGAGTTGGGGAATCCAAAGAGGGACGCCTGTGCGGTATTCATGACTGAGCCGCAGCTCACTATAGGGCTCAGGTTGCACGGCGGGATGTAGCTTGCATCAGCTAGGGAGGAGATTTTTTCGGTGGTCAGTATTCCTGAGGCTAGGAGACCGAACAATCCACCCATGATGAGGATGTACGGTAGGGACCGTTTAAGAGAAGTAGTCATAGATAAAACGAGCATACGCCTCCTAAATCTCTTGCGCAAATAAAAACACCGGCTATGAACCGGTGTTTTTTTGCACTACGCCATTGGTTCGGCGGGCATAGCCTCGCCGCAGTTGCAGTCTGCTACGCTCAGCGTACAGCCGCTGCATCGTCCGTCTGTGGTTAACGGCTTTCCGCACATTGAACATGTCTCGTCCATAAAATGTCACTAAGAGTAATGTGCTCATCATACTCGCGAGAAATCCTAAAGCAAGAGAAGATGTGCGTATTTGGCGCGGAGTTTGGATATCTTTGCTATAGTCTTTCCGTATGATTTCGGCGGCAGCACTGAAAAAGCGATGTGAGCAATCACGCGATGCAGGGAAACCCCGCATGCATTTTTCTGTCTTTGCGGAAGGACGGCTGGCGGCTTTAGAGAGCGCTATGAGGGACTGGCAGGGAGAAGAACCTCTCGTGGTGGCTGTGGTGCGTTGTTGGAACAAGGGGCCGGAGGAGTGGCAGGCGTTTGAAAAGGAACTGAAAAAAATGACACGTGCCTTGCCGTCACTTCAGGGGATTATTCTCTGTCTGAAAGGTGAAGATGAGAACGGACTGACGGAAAAAACATTGGAAGAAATTCACGAACGGTTTTCCATTCCTATTCTCCCCTTATCTATAGAGCGGTATTCCTGGACATCCGCTTTGAATGCCGGGGCCTCTATCGTGAATGAGATTGCGCTCGCTAATGAACTCAATCGTGACCTTTTGAAGGTCTTGGTAGTCTCTTTTGACGCGGAAGTTTTTGAGGATGGCCTCCGTACGCTTCACCACCGCCTGACCAAGCGCTTTGTTATGAGTGTGCGGGGTCAGCAGCCTCCTGTTGATTTTGAGGCGCGGTACCTTCGTCTGCTGTCTGATGTATCAGTTGCGCCGCCAGCGGAATATGTTGACGCCTTCAGAAATACCTTGGAACTTTATCCGCTTCGGGACCTTCTCGTGATGGGTGGATTTCATCCGGGTTGTAATGTGACCGGCGGCATGGAAGATATAGAATTTTTCCTGCGGTTTCTCGCGCGCGCCTCGCGCATGGGAAGAAAGGATATCCTTTTAGAATTTGAAGAAGCGCTTAAAGAGCCGATTTTTTATTCGGACCGGCGTTTTGCCACCATCACTAAAGAAAAACAGGAAGAGAAAGTAAAGCAAGAGACGCTTTCCCTCAAGCGAATCTTTGCTAATAGTTTGCGTACCCTTGAAGGGAGTAGTGTCCCTGAGGATCAACGAGATTTTCTGTTACGTGCGTAAGAGGTGTGCGTATTTGGCGCGGAGTTTGGAAAGTTTTGGTGCAATGACCGCTGAGCAATATCCTTGTTCAGGATTTTTGGCGTAATAATTCTGATGGTAATCCTCTGCGGGATAGAATTGTTCGAGCGGTTGTATTTCTGTCACGATCGGGGCGTCGAACACCTTCTCGCGCGTTAGTTCTTCGATGAATTTCATGGCTTCGTCCCGTTCTTCTCGAGTGGTATAAAAAATCACTGAACGATATTGCGTTCCCACGTCATTTCCCTGTCTGTTAAGCGTAGTGGGATTGTGAACAGAAAAGAAAACGTTCAAAAGATCGTGGAGCTTAATAACTGAGTCGTCGAACTCCACTTTTATCACTTCTGCATGTCCGGTATCGCCCCCGCAGACGGCATCATATGAGGGATCCGGAATACTGCCGCCGGAATAGCCGCTTGTAACGTTTTGTACGCCTTTCAGGTTTAAGAATGCAGCTTCTGTGCACCAGAAACAGCCGCCGCCAAAGACTATTGATTGAATCATAAAGGAAGAGTAGATATGAGGGTAGCTAAACACAGGCAATCCTACCTAAAAAGACGTAAGAGTGCTATGAAACCATAAACATTGAGCAATAATTATTCCTTGGTATGAAAAATGTCGGAGCTCGTTTGGCGGCTATGTTCAAGTGGTGTTTGCCGTTTGTGGTTTTAGCTACGCTCATGACGGCAATGGTGTATGGCGCCGTACAGCAGTCTTACCGTTTGAGCGCGAATGATGATTTGGTGGAGGTTTCCCGTGGCCTAGCAGATGCTCTTGCTAACGGGCGGCCGCTTTCATCCCTTGCCCCGCAGAGCACGGTAGACATCGCGCACAGCCTTAGCATCTACGCCATTGTGTATGACGAGACGGGGACACTCGTAGTTTCTTCAGCCACACTTGATGGCACGCAGCCTACCGTTCCTGCCGGAGTACTGGATTACACCCGTACTCATGGAGAAGACCGTGTCACCTGGGAACCTAAGAAGGGAGTCAGACAAGCTATTGTGGCAGTTCACTATGTAGCTGCCGCAGACAGCACCTCAGGATTTGTGGTGGTGGGGAAATCACTCAGTGAAATTGAGGCACATGAATCTTTGCTCCTTTTGCAGATAGCCGCAGGTTGGCTCTTCACTGTTCTTTTGCTCTTTATCCTGGCGTCCTTTTACACGCGTGAAGCAAAGGGTGAGGTAATCGTCATTAAGGAAAGTGTATCAGCTGAACCCACGGTGATGGTGGAAGCTCCTGTGGAAGCAGTTATTACGGAGGAAGTGCCAGGCACTACTTCAGTCACGTAACATTACGCATATGTTTGCTCTTCGTTCTCTCAAATCCGCAGTACTCGCACTTGCGTTGGTCGTTCTAGTTCTCCCGAATGTGAGTAAGGCAGCGTACCTTGGCATGCCGCAGCGTCTGACGCTTCAAGGAGGGGGAGATTACACCACAGACGCCACGCCCACCTTTACCTGGGGTGCAGCTACAAATGCCACCTGGTATGACGCCTCGATTGATGGCGGAACATGGTACACGGGTATTGGTAACAATTTCTCCTACACTTCTTCCTGGCTGCCAGACGGCTGGCACACGGTTTACGTTCGCTCGCATGACAATGTGGGTGATGTGAATGCGAACGCGCTGCTTCGTTTTGAGGTGAACGCAGTTGCGAATGACAACAACAACGGATACCCAAATTACGGCAATGCTCCGGTAGTTCCACTCATTTATCCATCCACGGCTACAGAAGATGAAGTGGTGACCCTGAGCGTGCAGCCGTATGGCGATAGTTCCGTTAATTGGTGCGATCTCTACGTGAACGGGACCAACAAGGGCAGCATGAATAGAGTGAACGGAAATTTGTTTGAGCGTGACTACACGTTTGCAAATGACGGTACGTACGATGTTTACGCCAGCTGTACGGATGTAAATTATCGAACTACTGTCGGCGCATCTCGAACAGTTACTGTTTATAATGACGGTGGGGTGAATAATGGTGATTTCGTTGTATCGTCCGTTTCTCCATCAAGCGCCACGGAAGACGAACAAGTAACCATCAGCGTTCGTCCTAATGCGGACAATGACGTTAATTGGTGCGATCTTTACGTCAACGGTCTAAACAAGGGGGATATGGACCGGGTAAGCAGCAGTTTGTTTGAAAAAGAATATACTTTCACGAATGATGGTTCCTACACGGTTTATGCCGTTTGTACGGATGAGAACTATCGAACGGTTACCGGTACGTCTCGAACCATTACCGTTTACAATCAAGACGATTCGAATAATGGGGATTTCACGGTGCCTGCAGTCTATCCGTCTACGGCCACTGAGGATGAGGTGACTACGGTCACGGTTACGCCGTACGGGAATCGTACTGCAGAGTGGTGTGACCTGTACGTGAACGGTTCAAACAAGGGCGCCATGACGCGACGGACGGGTGGTACGTTTGAAAAGAACTACACCTTCACTACTTCCACTACCTATACGGTCTATGCCTACTGCACGGATCAGGACGGACGCTCAGAAAAGGGCGTTACGCGTTCCCTTAAGGTGACGGCAGATGACTTTGCGGATGTTGGTTCAGGCACGGGGAGATTGATTAAAATTGCCTGTGCTTCTGGTGCCGCGTCTAATGATCCGTGTAAAGCCGTGTACTACTACGGTGATGACAACATGCGCCATGCCTTCCCAAATGAAGGCGTCTACTTCAGCTGGTATAGCAACTTTGATAGCGTGGAGGAGCTGAGCGCATCTTCTGTTTCCCGGATTGCTCTTGGGAAAAACGTTACCTATAAGCCGGGCAGCGTACTCATCCAGTTTGCAAGCTCAAGTGACATCTACGCGGTTTCCCGTGGTGCAATTCTCCACAAATATCTGAACACGTCACTCGTTCGTGATGATTGGGGGAGCTCCTGGAGTTCCTATCTGGTGACCGTTCCTGAGTCGTATTTCGGCAACTACACCCGCGGAAGTGTCATAGATAGCTCCGGCGATTACGATAGAAACACCGCACAGAACTCTGTAGACAATATTGACGATAATTTTTAAATAAAAGTCCCCAGCTCAAGCTGGGGACTTTTTGCTTTGGAGCAGGAGAATGGCTGATATAATGCGAACAATTCTATTGTGATCGGTATGATGAAAATATTGCGCAGCTTTGGACTCCTTTCGCTTTTCCTCGTATTCGGCCTTCTTGCCACAAACAAGGCATTTGCTGCGGTCAGAACCTGGGATGGTGAGGGGGCTACAGAAAATTGGTCGGAAGCAGCAAACTGGTCCGCAAATACTATTCCGGGGGATGCGGATACAGCGCTCTTTGATGGCACTTCGAGCAAGTCGGCCACGATTGACGCTTCCTACGCATATGATGATTTGGGTGCGCTCCAGATTGATGCCGCTTACGGGGGAACTATCACGCTTGCAAAAGAGCTCTCCATTTACGGATACACGCAAGCCGGCGGAACCTTTTCTCAGGGTGCGAGCATCCTGCATATTGGTTCAAACCCTTCACCGGCGGATTTTATCATGACGGCAGGAACTTTTACCGGAGGTTCGGCCGCCATTGAAATGAACAATGCTTTCAACATTTCCGGAACCGCAAGCTTCACTTCTACTACAGGCACACTATCGCTCGAGCAGAACTTCACGGTGGGGGCAGGAGCTAGTTTCTCTCCAAGCACCGGAACCGTCTCACTCTTTAGAGACGTAGATGCCACGGTAGATGTGGATGGTACGGAAACATTCTATCGTCTGACGATTGCTAAGGTGTCGAATCATCTCGTCACGATTGCAGCTGGAGATACTCTTGTCACCACGGACCAGATGAACTTGACCACAGGAGAGATAACGGGCGGCACACTGGATGTCCAGGGTAGTTTTTCGAATGGCGGAGGATTCGCGAATGCGTTTGGTTTCCACTCCACCACGGATATTCAGGTAGACGGTGGGGGAGCACAGTCCATTGTCTTTACTGGCGGATCTGGCCATCTTCCGCAGATCACCATTAACAATGCGTCCGCCACGGTTACGGGCCCGGCCTCAAGTGCGGCCTCCTTCACGGACGGAACAGGCGTCACCTTTGTTAATGGTTCATGGGATTGGTCCGCGGGAACGGGAGAAGTGGACACCGTTAATTGGTCCCAATCAGGTGGAACCGTGACTGCCGCCGGAATGGTAGTCCGCAATCCGGATGATACTGAAGAACGAGATACGTTTGAGATAACGGGCGGTACGTTTACAGCTACGGATGATCAGATCACCATTAATGGTGATGTCTACATT
>JAHFIZ010000071.1 GCA_023246145.1 Candidatus Uhrbacteria bacterium
AAGCTGAAGATGTTTCCGTTCTCCAATCGCTGGGACGTTCTTGTGGCGCTTGGCGCAAAGTATGCAGCGGGGAATGTTTGGGGATTTTTTGTCCGCGGCAGATTGGCGTATACGCTAAAGCTGCTCTCTGACCTCAGATATTTTTTGCTGATTCTTCCTCCGCGCCTAGCACTCCGCAAGTGGCGTAAAGCGGTTATTCTGTACGAAAAGAACGATTTGTAAGTATGCGCATACGAGCATGGACCACAGGAGACATAGGGATTGGCACTAGAGTTTTTTTGCGTATCGATGCAAACGTGCCTATCAAGAAGGGGGTTGTAGAAGATGGGGATCGTGGTCGAATAGCCCAAACGGTGCCCGAGATTATTCGCTTATGCGCACATGGTGCGCGAGTAATTCTGGCCACTCATCTTGGCGATCCCAAAGGCAAGGTCGATGAGAAATTATCGATCAAGCCAATTGCCAAGGCTCTTGAGAGGCGTTTAAAAAGAAAGGTAGTGGTGCTCGACGGCGTTATTGGGAAGCATGTCGAAAAAGCAATTCTCGAAATGGAGCCGGGCGAGATTGTGATGCTCGAAAATCTGCGCTTTGAAAAAGGGGAGGAGGAAAATGAGGTGGCATTTTCGAAAAGCCTGGCCAGACTCGCGGATGTATATATCAACAACGCCTTTGGGGTGTGTCACCGAGCGCATGCTTCTGTACTAGGTATCACAGAGTATCTTCCAAGCTTCGCCGGAGGACTACTACACAAAGAAATCAAAGAGCTATCGACCGTACCACTTCACCCGTTCGTTCTCATCATGGGTGGAGCGAAACTCTCGACCAAGATCCCTATCCTAGAAGCGCTCGGCAAAAAAGCCGATAAGATCCTCTTGGGTGGTGCAATCAGCCTCCCATTTTTAAAAGCACTCGAGCTTCCCATGCCGGTAAAGCCTCATGGTCTTCTTTTGCCTGCCGATGTTGCAGCGGCAAAAACGGTCATTAAAAAATATCGGAGTAAGCTTTTTGTTCCCATTGACCTCGTGCTCGACGATTCGGAGGAGAAAGTGCTCGATGTCGGCCCAGATACGATCAAACTTTTTGCGAGTGAACTTAAAGGCGCTAAAGAGGTCCTCTGGAACGGGCCGATGGGTATCATCGAATTCCCAGGCGGTCGCAAGGCCACAGAATCCATTGCTAAACTGCTTTCAAAAAACAAACCCCGCCGGGCCATTTTAGGCGGCGGAGACTCTGTCGATTATCTAGAAAAGAAAAACCTCTTGGGCGGATTCACGCACGTCTCCACCGGCGGCGGCGCCATGTTAGCCTTCCTCGCCGGCGAAAAACTTCCGGGACTTGAAGCTCTGAAATAGAAAGACCGCATCGTGCCGGTCTTTCGTAGACGTGGGCGCGATGCGGCTAGTCGAGCGCCTCGATGAGCGGTTTGAGGAGGCTCCGGGTCACCTTCACCTTGAGGAGGATGTAGCTGACACTGAAGCCGGCACCGCCTCCAATTGCCAGTCCCATCACCGGCATCAGAGTGCTGTCCTGCAGGACGAGGCTCGCAGACAGCCATCCTAATACGGCAGTGGTGCTCATGATGACAGTGGGCAAAAAACCAGGCTCCTTGAAAGCATTAGCCCAGATATTTTCCCCATCGGGAGCTTTTCCGGTGGAAAGAAGGGCGAGCCCAGCGATGAGGAAGCTGGGAGTGAAAAAGATCATCATGAACACGAATTGGGACATGTGTACTCCAAGGGTTCGATACACCAGGAAGGTACCATGCTAGTTTCTTGATCGTCAAAAAGGGTTTTATCGCTGACCATTAAGAAAATATTCGTGTTATAATCGGCACAAGCTCATATTTTTTCTTTTCATTTATGGCAACAAATTCGCCAGATAGACAGGGAGGTTTTTGGCCGTCATGGGACGGGAATAAACTTTTTACGGTTTTGCTCGGAATTTTGCTGGTGTACGGCATTGTTTTCCTATGGACCAAGACGCGTGAGTCCATGTATGAGACTAATCATATTGGTATAGCGGACAGAGAGCCTTCTACTATTTCTGTGAGCGCCACAGAGACGGCCACGGCTGTACCGGATATCGCTACGGTAGATATTGGCTACACCGTGATCGCTGACACGGCTTCCAAAGCCCAGACAGACAATTCATCACAGATGAACGCGCTTATTTTGGCTATTAAAGCACTCGGCGTGGATGCGAAAGATATTAAAACCTCTACGTTTGATGTCTCCCCACAATACGATTATTCAAGTTCCGGTCCTGCTCGTATTACGGGCTACCAGGCCATTCAGAATATTACGGTCCGTATCCGTGATTCGGCCAAAGTAACTCCGGTGCTTGATAAAGCACGGGAACTGAGCGCCACAAATGTCAGCAGCCTCCGGTTTGAAGTAGATGACACCACGTCTGTTGAAGCAGAAGCCAGAAAGAAGGCTATTGCTAAGGCCTATGATCAGGCACTCTCCATTGCTGACGCTATGGGCGGACGCCTGGGACCAGTAGTTTCCTATTCTGAATACGCCGGCGCAGCCAGCCCTGTTCCTTACATCTATGATATGAAGGCTGAGAGTGGCATGGGCGGAGCAGCACCGGTAGTAGCTCCAGGAGAAAATGAAACATCCATGACCGTAAACATCAACTTCGTCATTGAATAATGTGCTTGAACGGATAGATACCATCCACGCCCACGAAATCTTAGATTCTCGGGGGAATCCTACGGTGCACGTCACCGTCATGCTTAGAGATGGCAGCAGGGGCACGGCCTCCGTGCCCTCTGGCGCCTCTACGGGGAGCCATGAAGCGCTGGAACTCCGGGATGGTGACAAGAAACGTTATCGCGGCTTAGGTGTCATGAAAGCCGTGCATAACGTGAACGTGAAAATTAACCGCGCGCTCCGCGGCATGGACGTTTTTGATCTGCAGAAAATCGATGACGCCATGAGGATACTCGACGGCACAGAGAACAAGCGTGTACTCGGTGCGAATGCGATCTTAGGTGTATCCATGGCTTGTGCGCACGCCGGCGCCAAGCGTGCCAAGATGCCGCTCTACGCCTATCTGCGGGATGTCTATGATCTGTCCTATTCTTCATTCAAGCTCCCCACACCTTTGATGAACGTCTTTAACGGCGGCCGTCATGCGGATACCAATCTAGACATGCAGGAGTTCATCATTGTGCCTACGGGTTTTAAGACGTACTCTCGAAAACTCCAGGCCGGAAGTGAAATTTTCCACGCGCTCGGAGATGTTTTGAAGGCTGACGGTCTTGATACTGATGTAGGGAATGAGGGCGGCTACGCACCGGATGTGGGGAAGACGGAAGCCGCGCTCGACTACCTCGTTAAAGCTGTGAAAACAGCCGGCTACAAGCTGAAGAAAGAAATTTCTTTTGGTATAGACGTGGCCGCCAGTGAATTTTTTGACGAACGTTATGGCCGTTATATTTTGAATACTGATCGCCGCCGCATGACGGCGGAAGAAATGATTGAACTCTACAATCATTGGGTGCATAAGTACCCCATGCTTTCTATTGAGGATGGTTTGAGTGAAGACGCTTGGGAGGATTGGGAAACCATGACCAAGAAGCTT
>JAHFIZ010000020.1:0-8504 GCA_023246145.1 Candidatus Uhrbacteria bacterium
GGGAGCGCGGCGAAGGCCTACGACATCACACTCAAAGACGGGTTCGAAGTCTACCATTTATAAAAACAAAAACGAGGCCGTCAGGGCCTCGTTTTTGTGCGCGTTACTTAGCTGCTTTTTCAAGCTTAGCAAGACGCTGCGCCTTCTGCTTGCGGCGGCGGAATTCAGCTTCCTTACGGCGGATAGCAAAGTCAGCGTTAGCGGACTTGCGGGAGATGTGATGGCGTGTAGGCATAGAGGTAAAAAGTTGCGAGTAGTATAGCAAAGGGTCAGAAAATGGTCAACCTCGCATAAATACGAGAGCCGACTACCACCCGCGGGGTGAGAATCGGCTTCTGGGCCCAAAATGGGCTACGGCGGGTCATTGTCTTCGTCATCGGGCACGGGGTCTTCTTTGAGCGGCGTGAACTGCATGAACAGGAAGTTCACACTGCCGAGGACCAGGCCGAAGATGAGCACAACGATCAGGATATCCACGGAGATCTGAGCGAGGCTGGGCTGCACGAGATACCTCCTAGGGTGGGTGGAACTGCTTATAGACTGTAAAGCGGAAAGACACGAGCGTCAATGAGACCGACCGGTTGACAAGTGCGCTTATATAAGAGAAAACGGAAGTATCTATGAAAATCTCTGTCGTAAAAAGCGAAGCGGCAAAAGTAAGTGCAGATGTGCTCGTGATCCCGGTTTTTGGGGGCACAGATTTTGATGCAAAGAAAGTGAAGGACATTCCTGACGCACTGCGCTCAAAATTCCAAAAAATGGCTGCCGGTGTGAAGTTTACCGGTAAAGCCGGCCAGCAGGTTCTTCTCCAGACAGAGGGCACGGACCATTTAGTGATGGGACTCGGAGATAGAAAGGGAGACGTGGCTGCGTCTCTGCGTGAAGCCTGCGGTGCGGCATTCCATGCGGCGCGTCGCCTGGGCTATAAACGAATGGCCTTTGCGCTTTTTGGAAAAGAGCTTTTGAAGGAAGAGCACGTGGAAGGGTTAGCACTCGCCGCTATTTTAAGTGACTACGCTTTTGATACCTTTAAGAAAGAGAACGGTGAACGGAAGGTAGAAGATTTCATGATCGTGGTGGACGAGGCTCGGGACATGATGAAGTTCCGTAAGGCCATGGAACGTGCGGAGACTATTGCTGATGGCGTGAACGTGGCTCGTGACCTTGTGAATACGCCTGCACAGGAGATCACGCCGAGTCATCTAGCTGAAGCCGCTAAGGAGATCGTGAAGGTATCGGGGAGTGTTTTAAAACTAACAGTCCTTGACCGTAAGGCGTGTCAGAAACTCGGCATGGGTGCATATCTTGCTGTCTCTCAGGGAAGCGAGGAAGAGCCCAAGTTTATTCACCTCACCTATACCTCTCCAAGGCCTACCAAAAAGAGTATTGCTTTTGTAGGTAAGGGTGTGACCTTTGATTCCGGCGGGTTATCGCTCAAGCCTGCTGACGGCATGATGACCATGAAATGTGACATGGCTGGAGCTGCGGCAGTGCTCGGTTTTTTTGCCACCCTGGCCAGATTAAAGCCAAGAGTAAACATTCACGGAGTAATTGCTGCTACAGAGAATATGCCATCCGGCAAAGCCATCCGTCCGGGAGATATTGTAAAAAGCATGAACGGCAAGACTATTGAAATTTTGAACACGGACGCTGAAGGTCGCCTGACGCTCGCTGACGCCATGACGTACATTATTCGTAAAGAGAACCCAGATGTTGTCATAGACCTCGCTACGCTCACGGGAGCGTGTGTAGTAGCGCTTGGGGAAGAAGTTGCCGGTGTCATGAGCAATGATCGCGGACTGGCTAAGAATTTCCTGGCCGCTGCCAAGAATGCGGGGGAGAAGTTCTGGGAGCTGCCGCTTGAAGATCGTTATCGCTCGCTCGTAGTTTCCGATATCGCCGATCTCCGAAATATCGCCACCAACAAATATGGCGGTACGTTGACCGCCGGATTGTTCCTTGAAGAGTTTGTAGAGAAGAAACCATGGGCTCACTTGGATATTGCTGGCCCAGCTTTTGCGGAAAAACCACTCTCTTCCTACATTGGTCGCGGCGGAACGGGATTTGGCGTAAGGACCATGATCACATTCGTGGAAGCAATAAAGTAAATAAAAAAATCCGCTCGGACTGAGCGGATTTTTTTATTTAGGCCTTTCCAAGTGTCGCTTCGCCTGGTTCCCATTCTACAGGGCAGAGGTCACCGCTTTGGAGCGCCTGGAGAACGCGGATACACTCCTTGACCGAACGGCCAACGGATCCGGCGGTGATGACCACATACTTCACCAATCCTTCTGGATCAATGATGAAGAGGCCACGTTCCGCTGAGCCATCATCTTCATTTAGCACGCCGTAGCTCCTTGCAATGGCCAGATTCGTGTCTGCCAAGATAGGATAATGCACTTCCGGCAAATCTCGGCTAAACCACTCTTTGTGTGACCACTCTGAGTCAGTGGAGGCTCCGAGTATTGCGGCGCCCATTTTTTCAAATTCTGCTTCATGTTTTCCAAACCCGCGAATCTCCGTAGGACAGACAAACGTGAAGTCACGAGGGTAAAAGAAGAAGATGAGCCACTTACCTTTATAGTCAGATAAGCTGACTTTAGTGAATTCTCCTTTATGGTAAGCGGTAACGTTTGCAAACTCTGGTGCTTTTTTCCCAATGTTGATCATAAATAGATGTACGGACGGGGCGCGCCCCGTCCCTGCTTTACGGATTTCTTTTTCCACTTTACTCTATAGCGGTATGAAAAAACAACTTCGCCAGTTAATGCCTGTTTTCGTCATCATTGCGGTGGTAGTTATTTTGGCTGGGGCTAGAGCCTATGCTACAGGAAAATTTTCTCAGGAAGGCCGCTGGCCGGACGTAGAGGGTGGTACCTATGCATCTCCCGTCACCAAAGGGGGAGTGAAGTATCTTGTTCCGCCAGATGAACTGTATGAAAATGGTTTAGGGAAAGATGGTTTTCCGGCATTGAATACACCGGCATTTTTGAGCGTAGCTGCTGCTGATGACGTGCTTGATGATACGGTAAACGGAATAAGCGTAGTGGTGGATGGACAGGCTCGCTTCTACTCCTATCAGATTTTAAACTGGCATGAAGTAGTGAACGATCATTTTGGAAATAAGGATCTGCTTATTTCCTACTCGCCATTCTGCGGAGCAGCTGTGGTCTACGAACGTTCCCTTGACGGCAACACCAGAACATTTGGGGATGCCGGATTTGTCTATAACGATTGCGCTATTTTGTACGACGGCACAACTGACACGTTATGGAACCAGGCAACGGGAGTGGCTATAGTAGGAAATGAAGCAGGGAAAGTATTGCCGCGCTATCACTCCACGGTTATGACTTGGGCAGACTGGAAGAAGGCGTATCCAAACGGCCAGGCACTTTCTACGGATACCGGCTTTACGCGTGATTATCGCCGTCATCCCTACGGCGGTTATGAAACCTCTAGCGCCATTTTCTTTCCCGTGAATAAAACGCAGAACCGCGTTGGTGCCAAAGACCCGGTGAAGGATTACATTGTGGATGGCAGACATATGGGTGTGAGCGTGGCCTTGGCGTCCTTTATGGAAGACCTGAGTGTGAATAGTGGAGAGGAGGGTGCAACGCGCCTAGCCGTGTTTGTGGATGGTACGGATGTACACCTGTTTGAAAGCTTCTTGGATGTAGACAGCCGCCCCCTGACGTTTACCAAAACGGGCAATGTCATTACGGATAAAGAAACCGGTTCCACCTGGAATACGAAAGGTGAAGCCATAAAGGGCGAATATAAGGGACAGAAGCTCACTGAACTTACTTCTGATGCGCGGTATTTCATGTTCGCGTACGTTTCAGAGTATCCTGATGCGGTACTGGCGGGAGCAGACGCGTTTGATGCCGCTCAGGCCGCTAACCCTACTAAGCCAGCCGGAACAGACTTAAATGTTGGAGAATAACGGACAACTGTTCATTGTAGCTACGCCCATTGGAAACCTGGGCGATATTTCGTTGCGGGCCAAGGAGATTCTCGGCGGGGTTGATCTGGTGCTGTGCGAAGACACTCGAGTTACCTCGAAGCTCTTAGCGAGACTCGAGCTCACGCCTTCCACGATGTCATTTCATGAACACACGGATCCGGCTAAGCGTCAGGAAATCATTGAGCGCTTAAAGAAGGGAGCAAAGATTGCTCTCGTGACGGACGCGGGGACGCCGGCTATTTCTGATCCGGGTGGATTTCTCGTAAAGGATGCTGTCGACGCTGGAGTCACTGTAACTCCGATCCCAGGTGCCAGTGCGTTTGTGGCGGCACTCTCGATTTCTGGCTTCCCGATAGATCGCTTTACCTTCATGGGCTTCCCGCCGCATAAGAAGGGAAGACAGAGCTTCTTTAAAGAGGTAGCGGAGGCCGAGCATGTAGTGGTGTTCTATGAATCAACGCATAGAATAGACAAAGCGCTCGAAGCACTGAAAGATGTAAAGAAGCCGCTCGTGGTCTGCAGAGAGCTCACCAAGATGCATGAGACCATCTATCGAGGCAGTGCGGAGGAGGTGCTGCAGCAGTTGGGGGAGACAAGTATGAAGGGGGAGTTTGTGATCATTGTAGGTAAATAAACATATGTCGAACTTCTACATTACCACCACATTGCCGTACGTGAACGCAGAACCGCATATTGGGTTTGCGCTTGAAATTGTGCAGGCGGACATGATTGCGCGGTATCGCCGAATGCTTGGTGATGAAGTGATTTTCAACACAGGCACGGACGAACACGGTCAAAAGATTTATAAGAAGGCGCTTGAGGCGGGAGTAGAGCCCAAAGCCTACTGCGATGAATACGCCGCCAAGTTTCATGATCTGCGCGATCTTTTGGATTTGACCTACACGAATTTTATTCGCACTACGGATGATCATCACGTGGCTGCAGCGCAGGAATTCTGGAAGCGCTGTGAAGCCAGCGGAGACATTTATAAGAAGGAGTACTCAACTAAGTACTGCGTAGGCTGTGAACTTGAAAAGACTGATTCCGAGCTCGTGGATGGCAAATGTCCCATTCATCCTAAACTCGAAATCGAATTCGTGAACGAAGAAAATTACTTTTTCCGCTGGAGTAAATACGAGAAAGCGATTCTCGAGCATTTTAAGAATACGCCAAACTTTGTCATGCCCCCGCACCGTCAGCATGAAATAGTAAACTTTGTGAAAGCGGGTTTGCGTGACTTCAGCATCTCCCGATTAAAGGAGAAGATGCCGTGGGGAATTGCCGTTCCGGGAGATGAGGATCACGTCATGTATGTTTGGTTCGATGCACTTGTAAACTATATTTCTACACTCGGCTGGCCTGAAAAAGGAAATTTTGAGTTCTTTTGGCCAGGAACTCAAGTTGCAGGCGTCGACAATTTACGTCAGCAGTCTGCTATGTGGCAGGGGATGTTACTTTCAGCGGGGTTGCCGATGAGTAAGCAGATCTTCATTCACGGTTTCTTCACCGCCGAGGGGCAGAAGATGAGTAAGTCCCTCGGGAACGTAGTGCATCCTAAGACTTTGGTGGACGATTTCGGCAAGGATGCTGTCCGTTATTTCCTTTTGCGTGAAATGCCGTACGGTGCTGACGGAGATTACTCCTCCGCACGCATGGAAGAGCGGTTCGCGGAGCTCGCCAATGGTCTTGGAAACCTGGTGAGCCGCGTAGCTGCAATGGCGGCCAAGTATTTCCCGGACGGCGTAGATATGGTCGATTTTGACTCGCTCGATCTTGAATCCCGGTGCGTGGATTCCATGGCGAAGTTTGATTTCAAAGAATATATAGATACCGTTTGGACGGCGGTTGATCGTGCTAATCATCAGATAGACGTAGAGGCACCGTTTAAAACTATTAAAACGGACGAAGCTGCGGCGAAGAAGACGCTGTCAGAAATTGCTGGCATGATCCGCTGGATTGGGAAAATGCTTGAACCGGTTATTCCTACGGCTGCCAAAGAAATTGCTCGCCGGTATGAAGGTGCCAAGCTGGAATTTGGCGAACCGCTTTTCCCGCGCAGAGATACCAAGGAGGTATCATAGGGTTGTATGAATTCGTATTACGTTGATGCCGCGTTTGTAGTTCTGGCCGCAATCTTGGCATTTCAAGGCTATCGCAAAGGCTTTGTGCGCATGGCAGGAAGTCTTATTGGACTCGCTATCAGTGCCACTATTGCCACATGGGGAATTACCTGGTTTGAAAATGCTACTGGCTGGCAGTTAAGCACAAATCCGATCACGTTCGTGATTGTTTTTCTTGTCGCCACCTTGATCTGTACCAAACTCGTGGGTCTTCTTATTAGCTTGCTCGATCTCGTGCGAAAGATTTTTGCCATCGTGCCGGGCGTGAACCTTATAAATAGTTTGCTTGGTATTGTGGTAGGTGTAGCGGAGGCTGCGCTTGTGGCGCTCGCTATAGCTTTTGCAACAGTCAATTTCTTCCCGGCTGGGGTAGTGCGGACAGCGCTTCTTGAGTCTAAGACCATTTCGACCGCAGTTGATTACTTAGTGAAAGCCAACGTGTTGTAGAGGAAAGAGAAAAGAGGAAGGAGTAAAGTAACGATGTGGGAACGAAAAAATACACGAGTTTCGAAGACCTGGAGGTATGGAAGAAAGCGAGAGAGCTCGTGAAATTTGTCTATTCCTTCTCCAAGGGCATACCGAATAGAAGTTTTCAGGATCAATTGCAGAGGGCAGCGATTTCGGTCATGAATAATATCGCTGAAGGGCATGAGGGCGGATCCCCTAAGACTTTGGTGAGATACTTAAAGATCGCGAAAGGTTCTTGTGGAGAGGTGAGATCAATGCTTTACGCTGGGTCTGATCTCCGATATCTTTCCTTTGGAAAACAACGAGAAGGTCTTGAGCGGGCAGCGGAACTTTCGCGCATGCTCGCGGGTTTTATCAAAAATGTGGCCAAGTAAACTTCCTCCTTCCACCTTCCTCTTTACTCTCACCAACAACAGTATTTTACGACGCAACTGTCTTTTATGGAATATCGCTTCATTGATACACATGCGCATGTTCACTTTCAGGCGTACAGGGATGATATGGATGAGGTAGTGAAGAAAACTCTGGCTAAGGGGATAGGCATGATCACCATTGGCACGCAGAGCACTACGAGTAAGAACGGAATAGCGCTTGCTGAGCGTTATGAAGGGGTGTGGTGCACCATCGGCCTTCATCCTAATCATCTGCACGCGCAGGAATTCTTTGATGAGAATGAGCTTCCGCCCGGTGTGCGCGATGATGTCGCCGAGTCTGACTCAGTAAAAATAAAAACACGGGCCGAGAAATTCGACCGTGAATATTACGCAGAGCTTGTAGAGCATCCTAAGGTAGTCGCGATAGGGGAATTCGGTCTGGACTATTACCGCGTACCTCCAGGGTTCGACATTGAGCAATTAAAAAAAGATCAGGCAGAAGCTGTGAGAGCTCAGCTTCAGTTTGCGACGGAGTTCGATAAACCCGTGGTCATCCATTGCCGTGACGCGCATGCTGATCAAGCCGTTTTACTAAAAGAAGAGATCGATCGTGGAGGACTGTCGAAACGCGGTGTCATTCATTGCTTCACGGGAACTGCGGAGGAAGCTGCTGTATATAAGGAGCTCGGTTTTTATGTGGCGTTTGGCGGAATTGTCACTTTTGGCAAAAACGTCATGGAAGCCGCCGGGGAAGTACCTCTCGACCAGATCGTCATCGAGACAGATGCGCCATACCTCACCCCGGCCCCAAACAGGGGAAAACGGAATGAGCCGGCCAGTGTGGAAATCGTGGCAGAGAAGATAGCCGAATTAAAGGGGATATCCGTGGAGGAAGTGGCTAAGGTTACTACAGAAAATGCCCGAAAACTGTTTGGGCTTCAGTTTTGATGGAATTTCTTGACCCGCTTTTTTCTATCCGGTATACTCTCCGCGTTTTATGGCTATAGACAATGTAGGGAAATACTGCCTTTTAGCCATGAAAGCCTTTGCAGACGTGCTCGCCACCATTTTGGTTCCGGCGGTCACGGCGGCGCTTCTCAAATACCTTTTACATCTTTCCACACCCCTATTTGCCCTTGTCCTTGGTGCCGCATTTCTTTTCACCGCAGTCGTCCTCGTCCGCAAAATCAATTCCTATGGCAAAGCGTACAGAAAACTTGAAGGCCCTTCCGATGAGCTTCGCGGCCCTCGCAGCTGAACCGCTTTTTCATATAGGCAATTTTCCGGTTACCAATTCCATGATTAATGCGTGGATTGCGACCGGTTTTTTTGTGGTCATTGCTTTTATTGCCTCTCGCCGGAAGTCGATCATCCCTCGTGGCATTCACAACGTTTTTGAAGCGGTGGTGGAGGCGGGGATCGGAGAAATGGAAAAGGTTACGAATAATAAGAAGAAAGCGCTCGCGTTCTTTCCATTTGTTGCAACGATTTTCTTTTTCATCCTGGTGAGTAACTGGATGGGACTCATTCCAGGAACGGGAACGATTGGTTTTAATCAGTTGATTCACGGAGAGATGG
>JAHFIZ010000020.1:8514-13686 GCA_023246145.1 Candidatus Uhrbacteria bacterium
GAACTTTACGCTGGCTATTGCGGTTCTTTCGCTCGTGGTTGTTCAGGCTGTGGGCATCAAAGCCACCGGGCTCACCAATTACGTGAGTAAGTTTGTAAACATCCGTGGAATTTTCCGCGCCATCCCTAAAGGCCCAATGGCGGTGGTTGTGGCAATCATCGAATTCTTTGTAGGCTTGATCGAAATCATCTCTGAAGCTGCCAAGGTGCTCTCACTTTCACTCCGACTTTTTGGAAACGTTTTTGCTGGTGAAATTTTGATGGGTGTCATGCTGTCACTCGTCTCCGTGTTTTTGCCTATCCCTTTCATTTTTCTGGAAATTCTCGTGGGTGTCATTCAAGCCACGGTCTTCGCCATGCTCGTCTTGGTTTTCCTGACCGTAGCTACGGAATCTCACGGAGAAGAGGAGCATGAAGTTGAAGAACTGGAAGAGGAAATCTCCAGCCACGGAAAACAGATTAAAGCTCATCACTAAAAAACGTCAGGGCTTTTCACGTCGGTGCAGTTCCTGAGAGGGAAGTGTCTCGATCTGAGGAGTTCTGAAACTCTCATTAATTGTAACGTCACGTATATGTCACCAGAGACAATGACACTTCTTGCGAAAGCACTTGCTATCGCTATCGGCGGTTTTGGTCCAGCTATCGCCATCGGCTTGATGGGTTTCTCCGCGATGAACGGCATTGGCCGCAATCCGGAAGCAGCGGGAAAGATTTTCGTCCCTATGCTTCTTGGTATGGCTTTTGCGGAAGCTATCGCCATTTACGCGCTTATCATCGCTTTCACGCTTTAATTGAGCGTTCTAAGTAGGGCTCTCGAGCACCTCGAGATTCCCCTTGGACCGCTTTCACATTTTCCATCTATGGCAACTGAAACTACCGCAACAACTGCTGAAGAAACCACAAGCACTACGGAAGCGCATGCTTCTGGTATTCCGGGAGTCATTCAGACTTTTGGCTTGCGCACGGATCTTTTCTTGGCACAGCTTTTAAACTTTTTGCTCGTCCTCGCGGTGCTCTGGAAATTTGCCTATAAGCCCATCATGAAGATGCTCGCTGAACGCGAAGCAAAGATTACAGCTAGCGTGAAAAACGCCGAGTCTATTGAAAAGCGTTTGCTTGAAGTCACCATGGAGAAGGACGCGGTTTTGGGCGAAGCTCGCAAAGAAGCGCAGGCACTCATCGTCAAGGCCATGGCAGATACCGATGCGCGCCGCGGTGAAATGGTGGACGCTGCTAAGAAAGAGGTAGAGCGCGTGATTGAGAAGGGTAAGGAACAGTTGGCTGCAGAACATGCCGCTATGCTCATGGAGGCACGGAAGGATTTGGTAGAAATTGCGGTGAAGGCCGCCGCCAAAATTCTTCAGGAAGGCATAGACGAAAAGAAGTCCAAGTCTATGGCAGAAGAGGTGGTAAGAAAGCTCACCTAATATGAAGAAGAAAAGTTTAAGAAATTTCGCCCGCGGAATTGTGGAGACACTCCATGAGGAGACGCCGGCGCAAGTAGAGACCGCCATGAAGGATGTGATCAGCTTCATGAAGGAGCGCGGACTCCTGTCCCGCTGGAGAGAACTTGAAAAAGAGCTTCACACGGCCTGGAAAGAAAAATTCGGAGTTTCAAAAGTTACCGTGGTTTCCACGCATCCCATGATGCAGAAGACGTACAAAATTCTGGAAGAACTTGCTCCGGGGGCAGAGATGATTGAACGGATTGATGATCGCCTGATGGGCGGAGCCATCATCCGCATGGATGACCGCAGAATAGACGGAAGTATCCTTGGATCACTGCAGAGACTGAAGAACACCTTACTCGACAGCTAGCACGTATATGGCAAAAAAAATGGACATCATTAATGCGCTGAAGGCCCAGGTGGATGCCTTTAAGGCTGAGGCGCATGAAGAAAAAGTTGGTACGGTCATTTCCGTTGGAGACGGCGTGGCCCGCATGACCGGCCTCTCCGGCGTCATGAGCCAAGAAATGCTTGATTTCGGCGGCGGAGTAATCGGAATCGCTCTTAACCTTGAAGAAGAGGTTACGGGTGCAATTCTTTTGAGTGACGCTTCAGGCGTGAAAGCGGGGGACACCGTGCGCACCACTGGCCGCATTCTTTCTATTCCGGTTGCAGACGGCATTGTGGGCCGTGTAGTAAACCCGCTCGGTGTAGTGGTAGACGGCAAGGGTGACCTTTCAGATGCCACCTATGTGCCAGTAGAAAAGATTGCTCCGGGTGTGATGAGCCGTAAGTCTGTGGGCGTACCAATGCAGACCGGTATTAAGGCTATCGATTCCCTTATCCCAATTGGTCGAGGTCAGCGCGAGCTCATCATTGGTGACCGTCAGACCGGTAAGACCGCTATCGCTATTGATACCATTTTGAACCAGAAGGGCGAGAACGTGAAATGCGTTTACGTCGCAATCGGTCAGAAGGAATCTAAGATCGCACAGATTAAGGCGCGTTTGGAAAAGGCAGGCGCCATGGAATATACAACCATCGTACTCGCTGGTGCCTCAGACCCGGCTGCTATGTTGTACATCGCGCCATACGCGGGATGCGCTATTGCTGAGTACTTCATGGCTAAGGGCGAAGACGTTTTGATTGTCTACGATGATTTGTCTAAGCACGCTTGGGCCTACCGTGAAATTTCTCTTCTTCTCCGCCGTCCACCAGGACGTGAGGCGTACCCGGGAGACGTTTTCTACTTGCACTCTCGTTTGCTTGAACGCGCAGCCCGCGTAAGTGAAGAACATGGCGGAGGTTCTATTACCGCACTTCCGATCATCGAGACCCAGGGCGGAGACGTATCCGCGTACATTCCAACCAACGTGATTTCCATTACGGATGGTCAGATTTACCTTGAATCCGATTTGTTCTACCGCGGCCAGCGCCCAGCTTTGAACGTGGGTCTGTCCGTTTCTCGTGTGGGTTCTGCTGCTCAGACTAAAGCCATGAAGAACGTGGCTAAGACCTTGAAGGTAGACCTGGCGCAGTTCCGTGAACTGGAAGCTTTTGCGCAGTTTGCTACGGATCTTGACGAGGCAACAAAGAAGCAGATTGAACGTGGCCGCCGCGCCATGGAACTCATGAAGCAGAAGCAGTACTCGCCAATGAACTTTGCGGATCAGTCTATTGTGATCTTTGCGCTCAACAACGGCTACGTAGATTCCATCCCCATGGATGACGTATTGCGTTTTGAGACGGAACTTCTCTCCTACATGGACACCGTAGGTCGAGACACCATGACCACCATCAAGGAGACTAAGGAGATCAATGCTGAGACCAAGACGGCAGTTGAGGATCACTTGAAGAACTTCGTCTCACAGTTCACCAAATAATCTGTATGGCACAGTCGCGCAAAGCGATTAAGCTCCGCATCAAATCGATTCGGAACACTCGCAAAATTACCAAAGCTATGGAACTCGTGGCCGCATCAAAAATGCGCCGCGCGGTTGCTTCGGCTTTGAAAGCGCGGCCGTACGCGGAAATAGCCTTTGCTTCCATCAGAGAAGCCTTGAAGCAGGCGCCGGAAAGCACCACGCATAGTCTGCTTACTGCGAATCCCAAAGCCAAGAAAACGCTCCTCATACTCATGAGCTCAGATAGAGGGCTAGCCGGGGGACTGAACGTGAACTTGATCAGAGCAGCAAACATCTTTGTCAAAGAACGAGGAAAAGAAAATATCGAAATCATCGGAGTGGGTAAGCGAGCAGCCGATGCACTCGAACGCGGCGGAACAAAGGTGATAGCTCGGTTCCCGTCACTCACCAATAACCCGGCTTTCACTGATCTCCTTCCTGCAGCTAGGCTCGCCCTCGAAGCCTTTGCCAAAGGGGAATATAAGAGTGTAGTACTCGGGTACACGCACTTTGTCTCCGGCATCAGCCAGAAAGCAACGCTCACGGAACTGCTGCCGTTCAAGATGGAAGAGGTAAAGAACGAGAAGCGGCAAGAGATCACCTTTGAGCCTACGCCCGCCACGGTTTTTGAAAGAATTTTGCCGGCACTGGCCAGAACCATGCTCTGGCAGTCACTCCTTGAAAGCGGCGCCAGTGAACATGCGGCACGCATGATTGCCATGAAGAACGCTTCTGATGCTGCTAAGGACATGCTTGAAGGATTGACCTTCACGTATAACCAAGCACGTCAGGCCAGCATCACTCAGGAGATTGCGGAAATTTCTAGCGGTAAGGCAGCACTTGAATAATTACTATCATATGAAAGGACTCATCGCGCAGATCATCGGACCAGTAGTAGACGTTCGCTTTGAAGGCGAGCTTCCGCCGCTCTTGTCCGCACTTGAAACAAAAATCGGGAAAGAATCCCTGACGCTTGAAGTTGCGCAGCATCTTGAAGGTGGGTTGGTACGCGCTATGGCTATGGGATCAACTGACGGTCTCACCCGCGGCGTTGAAGTTACGGGAACAGGCAAGCCAATTTCTATTCCGGTAGGCCCTGAAACCTTGGGCCGTATGGTGAACGTGACCGGAGAACCGATTGACGGCCTGGGCGCAGTGAAGACTAAGCAGACGGACGGTATTCACAAAGAAGCACCTCCATTCACCGCACAGTCTACGGAAGCGGTGGTATTTGAGACGGGTATTAAGGTTATTGACCTCATCTGTCCTATTTTGAAGGGTGGAAAGACCGGCCTTTTTGGTGGTGCTGGCGTGGGTAAGACTGTGCTTATTCAGGAGCTCATCCATAACATTGCTAAAGAGCACGGTGGTTACTCCGTTTTCGCTGGCGTGGGCGAGCGTACACGTGAAGGAAACGATCTGTACATGGAAATGAAAGACTCCGGCGTGCTTGATAAAACGGCGCTCGTCTTTGGACAGATGAATGAACCGCCGGGAGCTCGTGCTCGTGTAGCTTTGACGGGCCTCACCATGGCTGAATATTTCCGTGATCAGGAAGGCCGTGATGTGCTCATGTTTATTGATAACATTTTCCGCTTCACCCAGGCAGGATCTGAAATGTCTTCACTTCTTGGACGCATCCCGTCTGCTGTGGGTTACCAGCCAAACCTGGCCACAGAAATGGGTGCATTGCAGGAACGCATTACTTCAACTACCAAAGGCTCTATTACCTCTATTCAGGCAGTCTTCGTGCCAGCTGATGACTTGACGGACCCGGCGCCAGCTACCACCTTTGGTCACTTGGACTCTACCGTGGTGCTG
>JAHFIZ010000021.1 GCA_023246145.1 Candidatus Uhrbacteria bacterium
GGCTGATGACATTTTGGGAACTATTGCGAGGATGAATGGCGAAGAGCATGGGCTTGAAACACTGATCGTCACCGGAGATCTCGACTCTCTCCAGCTCGTAGATGATAAGACGAAGGTTGTTTTCTTTGTGAAGGGATTGTCTGAAGTGAAAATTTACGATCCTGCAGCGGTGAAAGAGCGTTATGGATTGGAACCAAAGAGACTCATCGATTTGAAGACCTTGATCGGTGATACGTCGGATAATCTTCCGGGTGTGGCCGGGATTGGTGAGAAGGGCGCGGGGGAGCTTTTGAAGGCTTATGGAGATGTGGACGGCATCATGAAGGCGTTGAAGGAAGGAACACTGCCAGATAAATACGCCAAGAAGTTTGCCGGACAGGAAAAGATCGTAGAACAAATGAGACGCCTCGTTACGATCGTAAAGGACGTGCCACTTAAGGACTCTTCTTACCAGTCTACGTCTCGCAAGAAGGTAGATGTAGAAAAGTTGTTGCCGATGTTGCGTGATTACGAATTCAAAACGTTATTGAAAAAGTACGAGAAGGCGTCAGCCGCAGGGGTCGACGTCCCTGTCGACCCAAATAAAATCATCGTCCCAAAGGGACGGAAAGCGAAGATTGGATCACTAAGTTTGGTTTCGAAGCTTTCCGATCTTAGTCTGAAGAAGATTGGAATTATTTTGGACGAGAAAAAGCAGGATTTGTTTGGTGGATCTATTGCTGCCATCTTCCTTACGGATGGTTCTCACGTTTGGAAAACGTTAGATGCAGACAAGACGATGCTTCTGAAGGTGCTCGATGTTTTGAAGAACGCCGATATCATCGTGGGCCATGATTTGAAAGCCATGATGCACGCCTTTGAGCGCGCCGGTGTGAATGCGTGTGAAGCCATCAGATCGAAAACGATGGTGGATACCATGGTGGCGGCTTATATTCTTGCTCCAGGTGGTCGCGAACTCGCTTTTACGGATGTCTTGAACGAAAATCTTGGTCTCTCACTGTCTGAATCCCCGGCGATCGACGATGTGGTCTCGTATCTTCTGCCACTATCCACCAAGCTCATCGATCAGTTGAAAAAAGATGAGATGTTGAAGCTGTACGAAGAGATTGAAATGCCGCTCCTCCCCGTTTTGTGTGCCATGGAGACAAAGGGTATCGCTGTAGACCAAAAGAAACTTGAAGATTTGTCAGAAGCTTTTGCAGAGACCATCGATAAGCTGACGAAGAAGATTCTAAAACTCGCTGGAAGAGAATTTAACGTGAACTCCCCTTCTCAGCTGGCTGATATTTTATTCGTTGACCTTGGTTTACCTACCAAAGGTATCAAGAAGACGAAATCAGGATTCTCTACTGCCGCTCCTGAGCTTGAAAAGCTTGCGGAAGAACACGAGATCATTCCTTTGATCGAAGAATATAGAGAAGTAGCCAAGCTGAAATCGACCTATTCCGATTCCTTACCTCAGCTCGTAGCGAAGGATGGCAGAATTCATTCCACTTTCAGTCAGACTGTTGCCGCGACCGGCCGTTTGTCATCCAGGGATCCGAACCTGCAGAATATTCCTATCCGAACCGAGCTTGGAAGAGAGATCAGAAACGCTTTCGTAGCAGATAAGGGCAATGTGCTCATGTCCGCCGACTATTCGCAGATTGAACTTCGTTTGGCGGCCGTGATGTCTCGGGATGATTCATTCTTGAAGGCCTTCCATGACGGCGCAGACGTGCATAAACGCACCGCAGCTGAGATTTACGATATTGAGGAAGATAAGGTGACTAAAGCGCAGCGTGAAGCTGCTAAGGCGATCAACTTCAGCATTCTTTACGGCGTAGGTCCTCGCGCCCTGGCTCGCCGCACGCACATGAGCTTTGAAGATGCTAAGGCGTTCATTGCCAAGTACTTCTCTGTTCATCCGGGGATTGCGGAATTCATCGACGCTTCTAAAATGAAGGCTCGTGTAGACGGTTACGTAGAAACCATGTTCGGCCGCCGCAGATATTTGCCTGACATCCAGTCCGGCATGCCACAGCTCGTGGCCGCAGCTGAACGCATGGCCATGAACATGCCGGTCCAGGGCACGAACGCGGATATCATCAAACTCGCCATGATCAAGATTGACGAGTGGCTCCGGAAATCAGGACTCGAAGCGAAGATGGTGCTGCAGATTCATGACGAACTGGTGTTCGAAGTTCCAGAAGATGAAGTGAAGGAGCTAGAAAAGGAAATCCCTGGGCTGATGACGTCCGTTGTCTCGCTCGATGTCCCGCTCGTGGTAGACGTGGGCACCGGCAAACGTTGGGGGGAGATTGAATAGAAATAAAAGATCGGCTGCAAGGCCGATTTTTTATATTGAGCGAACAAATTGTGCTAGTTCTTCTGCTGCGCGCTCGAATCCCCCTTCGCTAAAGTCATTGACGATAGTTTTATCTATCGGGATGGGGATTTTTGATCGTGCTTCATCAGCGGCTAGGCGATCGAGCTTAGCCACGTAGCCTTTTGGTTCGATTTTTACCACTTTGAGATTGAAACCAGCGTCGATGAAGGTCTGGATGCCGTGTTCTACGACCGCGAGGATGCCAATTTTGTCCTGCAGGACTTTTTCAATGTGCGGCCTGTCGGTTCCGTAATAATTTCCGTTAAATTCGATTAGCTGGACTATGATGCCCGCGCGTTTCCGATTTTCTACTTCTTCCCTGCTGATAAATTCGTACCACAGCGCGTCCGCCTCGTCCCTCTGCGCGCGAGTAGTGAAGGATTGAATGAGACCAAGTTTTTCCGGCATTTGTGCGATGACCGCATCAATCAAAGTAGTTTTTCCCGCCCCGGATGGTCCAACAACAGCGATGATGGGATGTATTTGCATACAGGCTTCAGAATAATCCCTCCCCTAAAATTGCGAAAGGCCCCGCGCGTCCGCTGAGGCCTTTTCGGTGTGTCGGGTTCAGGCATCGTCTTCGAACATGGGTTCTTGGTCGTCATCTTCGACCACTACCTTTTCTTCTTCCGGATCGTCTTCTGTGATGACTTCGTCCACTACCTCGGTTTCAGCGGGTTCATCTTCCCCGTCTTCACCCGATTCGTCTTCATCGTCTTCGAACGCGTCCGTGAATGCAGCATCGGCGGTCAGGTAGAGAAGCTTTTCGAAGGCCTCTACGGTATCCACGCTTTCCGCCGTACCGTGTCTGCGCACCGTCACCTCGCACGTCTCCTGGAGGATTTGACACGTGACTTCAAAGGGCGGGAGCTCGACATCTTCGAGCGTACAGAGCCCGCGTATGAACCCCTCCACACGTAGCATGAGCATAGTCATGTGGAAGTGCGGCTGAAGGACCCCTGCGCAGACGGCTGCTACAGCCTGAGATGACGGGCAGCCTTCGAACGGATCGGCGAGCAGCACTCTACACATCGCGTAGAGGAGCTTGGTCTCTCGCGTCGTATCCGAGCACTTTTCCTCCCAGTCTCCCACGGGGATCTTCTGGAGGTCTCTGTCTACCTTCAGACCAAAGGACACTTGGAAGTGGGCTTTGATCTCCTCCCGTTTCATTCCCTGGCGAACGAGAAAACTTACCGCCTCGCGACGGATTTTTCCGTTACGCGCGAACGCCTTGATGTCATCATCGGTGAACATGGTTCCCTCCGCAAGGGAGTTTAGTGATCTTCCCTTATGCGGTCAAACATGATTCCATACGGGGGCTATGATACTTTTTGTTTATGGGGATGATCACCTGCGTGTAAAGGAGCGCACGGAAGATTTTAAGGTGAAGTTTTTGGCCAAATTTGATCCTGCCGGGATGAACGTGGATGATATTGCTATTCGTTCTGGTGCTTTGCCGAATGTGGGAGAAGTTCTTCAAGCCGTGCAGGCCGCACCGTTTTTGGCGGAGAAGCGACTGGTGATTATTCGCGGACTGGTCGATGCACTAAAGAAGACAGATGCTAAAGCGTGGGTAGAAGGATTTCTCCGGACACCGGAATCTACGGTTTTGTTGTTCTCTGATGATCTCTCGGCAGCGGAATTTGAAAAAAAGGAGCTGGCTAAGGCTTTGGCCGAAGTTCCAGACATGCATAAGTATCCTCTGGCCAAGCTCGAAGGCCAGGAATTAGTCTCATGGGCCAAAGAACGCATTTTGAAGCTTGGACTCGTCATCACCCCTTCCCTGTTGCAAGAAATATTCCAAAGAACGAAGGATGATGCTTGGAGAATAGATGGTGAACTAGAAAAGATTGCAGCATATGCAAACGGTGAGGCGGTGACGCATGAAATGATAGATTTGTTGGTCAGGGCGGACGTTGAAGCCGATATTTTTGCCTTCATGGACGCGCTCTCGTCGAATTCTTCCAAACAGGCGCTCGATAAACTCCAGAATGAACGTGAATCTGGATCTGACAGCTTTCAGTTGTATGGGATGCTGCTTAGACAGCTACGATTACTTCTTCAGGCACGGGCTGTCCTTGAGGTAAAGAAAGATGCCACCAAGCAGGATTTGGCCACAGCTCTGAAGCTCCACCCATTTGTGGCCCAGAAGATCTTGGCTGAAGTGAAGGGTTGGTCCAGGCATGACCTGGAAGAAACCCATGCTTTGGCTCTCAAACTAGATAAAGCCATGAAAAGCGGAACAAATCCGGAGATTTCCGTGGATCGTCTGGTCAGTGAATGGCTGGTCTCCCCCGCCTAAGGCTTGACTATTCCCTATTCCTCCGCTAACATTCCCCCATTCTTATGCCAAATCTCAACAACGCCAAAAAGGCCCTGCGTCAGAGCATGGTCCGCGCTAAGCGCAACGCTGAAGCAAATGCTAAAATTGCTTTCATGCGCCGCAGCTTCCGCAAACTTGTAGAAGATAAAAAGATCGATGAAGCTAAAAAGCTCATGAGCGATCTTTACCAGATCTTGGACAAGGCAGCTGGAACGAAGCTGATGAAGCCAAACACCGTAGCTCGCGTGAAGAGCCGCGCCATGAAGACCTTAAACAAAGTCTCCAAGTAAATAAAAAAAATCTCCCGTTTGGGAGATTTTTTGTTTGTTCACTACTCAATGGTTGGTTTATCGATGAGCTCAATTTCGATCAGATCATCCATGGAACCGGAGATGATTTTGAGTGTGTCCTTGTGTACCTTTTTTAATTCACCGGAGGAAACATTGTAGTTCCCCACCACCGTAGAGAGCTGCTTGCCGATCTTTTCATGACAATCCACGTAGGATTTGATGTGGCGATCAAGATCCGAAAGATGTTTTTTAATTTCTTGCGTTTCCGTTTCCAGCCGCAGTTCCTTGAGACCAAGAATTACCGTTTGCAGATAGGCAAAGAAACTTGTTGGAGAGACGATCATGACGCGTTTTGAGAAGGCGTAGTTGATGAGGCTCTGACTGTTAACGCCCGCACCGATCTCTGCATTAATGAGGTTGTAATATACGCCTTCGGCCGGAATAAACATGAAAGCAAAGTCCAGTGTTCCCTTCTGTGGCTGAATGTATTTGGATGTTTCATCAATACGCATCTTTACGTCATTTTTGAAATCTTTTTCCAGTTGCATGCGCCGTTCAGCGTCTTGTTCTTCCATGATACGGTTATAGTTTTCCAGGGAAAACTTCGCATCAATAGGAATAACGAGATCACGGATAAAGATCACCGCGTCCGCAATTAATTCTTTGTCCGTATTTTCATCCTTGCCCATGTGATGCTGCATCTCATAGGAATCCGGTGGCAAAGTGTTCCGCAGAAGCGTTTCAAGCCAGTACTCGCCTAACACGCCACGCTGTTTTGGATTTTTTAAAATGTTTTGTAGGCTCTGGAGCTGAGAAGAAAAATCGAGCACCTGTTTATTTGTATTGTCGAGCGATGTTAATCGTGTGGTGATGTCTTCAATGATTTTTGAGGTCTGCGCAAACTGTGTCTGCATGGTTTTTTGTGAATCAGACATTCCTTTATAGACATTGTCATTCACGCGGGACAGATTAGTCTGCATCTCCTGGCGAGATTCTGCGTGAGAGCGCTGTAATTCAGCGCGCATAGCCTCCAAGCGGTCTACAAGCTCCTTAGTAGAGGCGCTGGACGAACCATTGGCGGACATTTTGAAAAACAGCGCCACTAGGACACCGAGAGCGAGCAAAAGGAGGACAATAACAAAGAGAATTTCAGGCTGCATAAATTGACCGTAGGCTTACGCTCACTTATACTTTTTCCACTGTGAGCGCAAACAGTATAGCACAGTACGATATGTGTTTTACGACACATGGGAGTGATAGCGCTTACGGATAAAGGGTTATTATCTCTCCATGGCCGGCTCCGCCGGCCAAAGCGAATTCAGATAGTTTTTCAGGTCATGGCTGACGAGAGTCAGCCAAAGCGAGCGGCCGACGGTCCCCAAACAAGGGCGACGCTGTTAATGTCGAGTCCGCAGCGACGACCGTCGGGAAAGCGAGCACGGTCTCATAGTTCAAATGGATAGAACAGGGGCGTCCTAAGCCTTAGATCCAGGTTCAATTCCTGGTGGGACCACCATCCACCGTTTTATTTTGGACATTTCGTTGTCGGCAGCTGCGTTCCTTCTCGTCGTACCCTGCCGGGTACGCCTCGTCGGAGCCTCGCTACCTCCTAGAACTGCCCTAAAATAGAACGGGGGATGTAACTAGCCGCAAATTGGCCAGTTCTGGACTTGAGCAAGTTTTCGCTCAACCAAACTGGTCTCAAATAATCAGTTCTGGAAACGAACGGTTACTTTCTCAGATTCATTTTTTACATTGACGAGTGAAATTTTTGCGAATAAAATGAGAAGGAGTTTTGTGTGAAAAGAGACGAGATTTGGCTAACATTAGCACAGTAAATCACATCCCAACGGTTGCTCCGCAACCGAGGCGAGCGACGGACGGCCGACAGCGAGGGTTAGGTGTTAATGTCGCCACCCGAGCGAGAGGCAATCCGGTAGCGAGTACGGGCTGGTAGCTCAGTTGGTAGAGCGCTGCATTCGCATTGCAGAGGTCAGCGGTTCGAATCCGCCCCAGTCCACCACAAAAAGCCGTTTAATTTTGGACATTTCGTTGTCGGCAGCTCCGCTCCGTCCTCGTCGTACTGATCAAGTACGTCTCGGTCGGCGCTCGCCGTCTCCTAGAACTGCCCTAAAATTAAACGGCTTTTTCTTTGCACTAATTGGTTCCATATGGAACTTATCAGCCCTTTAGAAGTTCGGTTGATAGGTTGAGATTGCGAATGTCGGCTCGGAAGAGCGTAATGCTTAAGGGGAAAATGCGTCTCTAGTATTGAGACCTACGAATACCATTAATACGACCGATTTTGATTTCATTACAGTTGGGGAGTGGCTTGTGGATAAGGTGTGGAGTAAAACCTGAGCTAAAAAAGAGTTATTAGGTTTGTATACGCCAGCGTAGACAAAACGGGTACCGAACAGGTACCGAATCCCCACATCTTATCCACAGAGTTACCCACACGGAGCGCTTGTGACGGCTGAGCTGAGGACATATTGTACTCAGCAGACAATATGAGGGGATTAGTGAAAATGATGCTTTCCGGATTTGTTGTAGTTTCTTTGCTAGTATTAGCTCCATTTCAGGCTGAGTCAGCAATGTCCTCAACCAACTACGAGATACAGTGGGATAACGTTGGAAGTGGTGGCGATGATACAAGTAGTTCCCCGTCTTATGAGCTTCGCGATTCAATTGGCGGTATACCGGGTAGTGCCTCTTCGGCCTCCTATGATGAAAATTCGGGATACCGGGCCGGAGTTTACGATCAGACCGTAGATTACGAAATTTTTGCCGAAGACGTAAATTCGCAGGTTGCTGCTACTTCATCATCGGGCATAACAGTCTCAGTGACTACATCTGCAGGATTTACTGTTGGTGACATGATTGCCGTGGTGCAGGATGAGGGAGTGTCTCAGGTTAGTGCGGTGGGCGTAATTACCACTATTCCTGATGGAATAACCATTGTGGTCGATGAATTGCATGATAATGGCACCGCGCCAGTCATTGATGGCTCAAATGATTACGTTTATCGGCTTTCCGGGAGCACGATAGCCTTGCCCACGCTTTCTCCATCCACGATTTCAACTGGCCTTGTTGCCTGGGACGTGAACGCAGACGTGGATCAGGGCTACAGCGTTTATGTACTGCCAAATCATGAGTTGACGCGAGGGAGTACTCCGATTCCTGATGTATCAGACGGCTCAGTGACGATCGGAACCTCAGAATATGGGGCTCGATCGTCGGATTTAACGCTTGCTAGTTCTACTTTTGATACCCAAGATACCGGATTTGGTTCAGGGTTAGCACCGGTCCAGGTGGCGAGCCGTCCGGCCGCTGCATTTTCTTCTCGAGACTTTGTGAGTCTTAAGACCACGGTTTCCTCTACGCAAGAAGCTGGCAGCTACGCTCAGGACCTGACGTTTATTTTTGTGGGGGAGTACTAAATATGCGTCTCGGCAAGCTCTTTTTAGCTGGTGCGATGGCTACTTTTTTCCTTGCACCGTTTTTTGCCTCCGCCATGAGCCTGAAGCCAGAATCGGTAGATATTGCGATCAAGCCGGGGACTCCCGTGGATCAGTCCATTGAGATACGTAACACGTCCAGGACCACTCAGAGCTATGAGGTACTGTTCATGAACGTGTCATTTGCTGATTCTGCGGATGATCTTACCTTTGCCAATCTTTCTGAGGCTCAATCTTCCTGGTTTAGCACGGCCACACCGACTTTTTCTCTTCAGCCTAATGAATTACGCAGCGTTTCTGTTCAAATTGCTATTCCCGCGTCAGACGTAGCCTCTGCCATGACTATTGCGGTGCTTATTAGGGAAAAGTCTGAAGCGGGAAGTGGTATTGCGATCAGTTCAGCCGCAACTTCTCTGCTTTTTTTGCATATTGGTGAAGGTTTGATGGGGAAGATCCACTTGCTTTCATTTGACGCATCGCCGCACGTGACACTTGGAAACTCCGTCACTCTGAACGGGCTGTTTGAAAATACGGGCACGGATACAGCCGTTCTTCCAAATATCATTGTCGTAACTGATATGTTTGGTAGAGAGGTAGACCGAATCGGCTTTTCAGATTCGCCCAAACGTTTGCCTGTAGGGACTACGCGCTCCCTGACCGCAGGCTGGCCTGAAGATCTGGGTGCGGCACGGCTATTTTTCGGCCAATACACCTTTTCGCTTTATGACGGAGACAAACTGTATGGGCAAACGAGTGTATTCCTTTTTTCGCCTCTCCCCGTCATTGCCCTTTTGGTTTTCTGCTTGATTATCCTTGGTATACTTCTTAGTGCGCGCAAGAGATTGCGCTCCTGATCGTTTCCATGCGTACACGTTTTTTTGGCAGACTGTCTTTTTTTGTATTTCTCGCCCTGATGCTCGCGGGAAGTTTTTTGCGTTCCGAGTTCGTTTTTGCAACTACAGTGGTTGACCTGACCGCGCAGCCAACTTCACTCATGACGAGCACGGAAGCTAACCAGAAGTTTCTTTTTACTTTGGCCGATGATTGGACAGACGGGGAGACCGTCACGATTGTTTTTCCGGCCGCGTATGATACGTCCACCATCGCCGATCGCGATGTAGATGTTGCACAGAACGGCGTAGAACTTTCTACCGCGGCCGATTGTTCCGGGACGGAGGAGGTTTCATCTGTTATGGCCTCAGATACGCTCACGCTTACCGTCTGCGCGGGAGATGGCGGAGGATCTTTCTCTGGAGATGACATGATAGTAAAAATTGGTACGAATGCTTCATCTTCAGGTCTCGGCATCCACCGCATAACGAATCCTTCTGTTGCGGGAACATATTTTATCGAGCTTGCCGGAACATCTGGTAATAATGGCTCTCTGCCCATGCCGATTATCTCTGCTGATAATTCCTCAGTTTCCGTTGTGGTTACGGGAACCGGTGGTTCGGGAGGTGGAGGCGGCGGTGGAGGTGGGGGAACGCCACCTTCCACTCCTCCGGAAACGCCACCAGAGATACCACCTGAAATCCCACCTGAAATTCCACCGGAGATTCCTCCCGAAATCCCACCTGAGATCCCGCTGGAGATTCCTCCCACTATACCTCCGGTCACGCCGCCGGTTGTGACGCCAACACCGCCGGTTGAAACTCCTCCTGAAGTGCCGCCTGAGACGACTCCAGAGACCCCACCTGAATCCGCTGAGGTAGTAATTCATGTTGAAATTTCCGTAGACGGACTGCCTTTGCCTATCTCTGGTGGCAGCGTGGACGTGCTTCCGGGCACAAAAGCCCGCGTTGAGGTCAGTGTAGATTCGGCCGAACCTCCTAGGAGCGTTGTGGTGGTTATTGGAGACCAGACATCAGTGCTTTCTCCTTCCGGAGACGGCGTGTTTTCAGGCATTGTGGAATTTCCTACAGGAAGAGAGAGCGTGAACATCATTGTGACGGGAACGGACGGTAAGCAGACTACGCAAACAGTCATTTTGAGAAATGTTTCGGGATCCGTATATGAGATTGTGAATGGCGAGCGTGTGGCAATCGGGAACGCCGTAGTGACGGTTTATGAGCTTCGGGGCGGCAACAGGTCACTCTGGGGCGGTTCACCAAATCCGGTGATTTCTGATGGTGGTTTTAGTTGGTATGTGCCAGACGGAACGTATCTGGTGGTGGCTCAAAGGGATGGTTATAAGGAAACGAGCGTTACCGTGCGGGTGACAAATTCCATTCTGGCTCCGCAGATTGAGATGGGGAAGTTGGTGGTGGTTTCAGTCCCACTATTACCGCCCGTGGCTACGGATGTGGTGGGACGTATTTCAAAGTTCCTTGATTCTCCGCAGATAGAAACGGCTGCCAAGATAGTTTTCCCTGTAGTGGCAGCGCTCGCTGTTGCCTCATTCGCTACGCTGGCACTCGGTTTCCCGTTTTTGACCTATCTCCAATACCTCTTCACTTCGCCACTTTTGATCTTTGGTCGGGGCAAGAGAAGTACCTTTGGAGTTGTCTATAACGGGATCACGAAGGTGCCTCTGGAGCTCGCTATTGTTCGGTTGTATAGATCGGATACGAAGCGTTTAGTGAAATCGGTGGTCACCAATGCGAAAGGCCAATATTTTCTCTTTGTGGGGGAGCCCGGAGACTACTATCTTTCGGTTACCAAGCCGGGATTTGTTTTTCCAAGTACGTACATGCAGGGGAGTCAGCATGACGGAAAGTATTTGGATGTTTATACAACGCAGCCAATCCACGTGACGGAGAAAAACGCAGTGCTGGCTGCTAATATCCCACTTGATCCCTCTGACGCGCCGCAATTCCAGGGTGTAAGACGTTTGAAGACAAAACGTTTCTTGCGCGTGTTCCAGAAAGTGACGGCTCCGTTTGGTGTTCTTGCTTCTCTTTTTGTTTTTGCCGTGCTGCCATCGGTTTTCGCATTTGTCATGGTTATTGTGCAGATTGTTGTGCTTCTTTTTTCCATTAAACTCGCTTGGCCCAAGCGTCCTAAGGGATGGGGCTACGTGCGTGAAGAAAAACGCGCTAAAGGATTGGGGAACGTTGTCGTTCGTCTCTTTGAACCGAGGTATAATAAGCTCGTCGAGTCAACGCTCACGGACAGCCGCGGGCGCTATGCTTTCCTGTTGGGCGCGAACGAGTATTACGCAACCTTTGATAAAGAAGGTTTTGCGCAAAAAATCGTCAGCCCAATTGACTTCAAGGCACAGACTGAACCTGTTCCTTTGACCGTTAACGTTGCTCTCGACCGACGTTAAGGTAGGTCTCATGAAGAATCGTTCACCACATTGGTTTTCTCGCATCTTTGCGGGCAGCTTGCTCGTAGGGTTTTTTGTTTTCTTGGGCTCCGTTGTGCAGGCCGCTTCCGCGCCGAATGTGGTGAGTTATCAGGGCAGACTCCTGAACTCTAACGGCGTACCGGTTTCCGCTACTACCGCGAACATCATTTTCGAGCTCTATGATGACGTTTCTGGCGGAACTTGTTTATGGTCGAACTCTTCCTCTACGTGTGCTTCGACTACAGCTCGAAGCGTAACCTTAACCGCGGGTCTATTTTCTGAAAATTTGGGTGATACGAGCGTATCTTATGCCGCTATCCCTGATGCGGTATTCGGAGATAGTGGCACGGTGTATCTCCAGGTGACGATAGAGGGTGAGACGCTTTCACCTCGTAAACAAATCGCTTCTGCTCCGTATGCGTTGAATTCCGATTCTCTGGATGGCCTTGATGCAGACCTTGATGGCTCCACAAGCGCAGCGATTCCTGCGTTTAACGGAAACGGTGCACTGATCATCACCGGCAATCCCAGTGCATCAACGGTAGGTGCTGGTTCACTCTATGTAAATCCCGCAGCGCTTGATACTGCAGCGAACGATACGATTTTCGGTATTGGTGATGGTGGTACGGAACGCTTCCGCGTGGACAAGGAGGGCGATGTATTCGTTAAGGGCATTGCTTTGAACGGCGTGGGTACAGGCCCAACTGATTCTGGGTCTTCGCTTATCGGCGTATTTGATGAGCTCACGTATTCGAGTGCGAGCAATATTCAAGACGTTCTTGATGATCTTGATACGGCCATTGGTACCATCGCCGGCGGTGCATCCTATTGGACTGATGCCACTACATTTACGTATTTGACCGCCACGTCTGAGGACCTTGTTCTCGGTGACTCAACCGTGGCCGGAGGAACATTTTTCTTTGACGTTTCAACTGGCCAACTAGCCCTCGGGACGGCTGATACCTTGGACGGGTCATTAAAGTTGTTTACATCCTCGGCCTTGGTTCCTGATCCCACGATCTCTGCTGATAGCTCAGGTAATCTTGTCGCTAGTGCTGTCTCTCATATTTTTAATGATCCATCAGCCAACACGCTCGTGAGCATTGTAGATGATGGAACAACGGGACACGTCCTTTCCACGAATGGCTACCTGACTGCAGCAGCTACGGGACTCGATACTTCCGCCGCCGGCGCGCTTACGATTGGAAACACCACGGCTACATCCGTCAGTATCTGTAATTCGGCCGCTTGCGACACGGTAAGTATCGGCACGAACGCGGATGCGGATACCATAAACATCGGCGATGCTTCTGACACGGTGGCGGTTACGGGAACGGCGATTTCTCTTATCCTTGGTGGCACCACCGTTTCCGGAAGTGAAATTACGGTTCTCGATGGCGGAATTGCACTTTCTGAACTTACGGATAGCGGCACATTCACTGCGACTACGGTTGATATTAATGGCGGAGCTATTGATGGCACAACCATCGGCGCTTCCTCGCCTTCAACCGGTGCTTTTACAACGCTTTCTTCAACGGGCGTCACAACACTCGGTAATAATTCGGCAACGGTCGCAATCAATTCCTC
>JAHFIZ010000072.1 GCA_023246145.1 Candidatus Uhrbacteria bacterium
TCCGTAAAACGTGCCAGCCTTTTCTCGAAAGCCGGACTCTTTGATGTAAAGATTGAAGCCAAGCCGGAAACAAAGGAAATCGTTCTTTCCGCCACGGACGCTGGTCGCGGTGAGCACACGGTATCTGTAGAAGGCGAGATTAAGGGCGCTGCCAACATGGTCACCCTGAACTTCCGCTACTTGCTCGATGGTCTGAACGCCCTGAGCTCAGAAAAGATTACGGTGAAGATGATTGACGCTATGAACCCGTTCCTCCTTGTTCCAGGTGAGGGTGGAGATCAGTATCTCTACATCATCATGCCTATTAGGCAGTAGGAGCCGATTGACGCAGATCTCAAACAGTGAGGCAGATTAAACGCAGATTCGAAAAAACGAGTCCGGAATGGACTCGTTTTTCGTTTTCGCAATCTGCGAAAATCTGTCGCATCGATTCACATCTGCGTCAATCCTATTCCCTACAGTCCTGCACTCGCCGCGCCGGCTACTTCTCCTGCCGGGTCACCGTTCAGTTTTGTGACATCAATATCCGCGCTTGTGCTCGCGTCTCTTAGATGGATTTTGAGCGGCGCAGTTTCTTCCACGGTACCGCTCTTGGTAGTGGCTTGGGCTTCAATGGTGTAATCGCCTGCATCGGGCAGAGTCCAGGTAAAGCTAGAGATAGCTTTAGGGCTGGTGCTTACACCTACGGTGCTTTGCACTCCCGTCCATAGATTTTTAGCTATGACACTCAGGCTCACCAGGTCTTCTGCGTTAGGCACTTCAACCGCTACGCTGTAGGTAGGCTCAGACTTTTCAATGGTCTGGTCATTGAAAGGATTAGTAATGCGGAAGCTTCCGGCAGAGCCCGGATCCTTCACATCAATTTTTACGGAATTGCTTCCCATGTTATCCACGTCATCATAGACCGTGGCGGTGAGGGTGTGTGTGCCAATACCCACCCAACCCGGAAGCACAATGGTCACGCCATCAAGGTTTGTACCGGTAGCTACGTAGGAACCGTCAATCGTATATTCCACGCGGCTGAAGGATCTCTGCACGGAGGCAAAGATCACTACCGGGAAGCTTCTGGCCACGGATTCATTACTAGCGGGAGAATTTATCCGTACCTCCGGCTGATTGTGTTTAGTGTGGACGTCATCTTCTTCCGTTGGAACGGTACAGGTCTCGAGCGGTTTTTCTCCGGGTTTGAGCGTAGCGTTGTGACGGGTGAGATAGCTTGCGATGGCGCCCTCCCAAACGGTGTAGTACGGATCCTTTCCAGGATTGCTTGGTGCTGGACCAAGCGGGTCATTACGATCCACGTACATGAGGATGCTGTGGTATTCACCGCAGATCTGTTCTTTTCTAAAGCGGTCCGGGGTTAAGTCTGTGGCCAGTTTTTGAGAGGCAGTATCAATTGTCACCGCGGTGCCGGGAAGTTTGCCATCAAGCACCGCTTTTCCGGTTACCGGAATTTTTGCTTGTGGGAATTGCTCCACGGGAGTGCCCGCAAGCGCGGTTCTCATATATTCATTCCAAATCGGTGCGGCTACCTGGGAGCCGTCAGCTGCGCCCTTCATCTTTGTACCGTTCGCGTTTCCCACCCATACTCCGGTAGCAAGGGAAGGGGTGTAGCCCATGGTCCAGGCATCTTTAAATTCCTGCGTGGTTCCGGTTTTTGCCGCTGCCGGGCGCCCGCTCAGGGCAAGCCAGCTGCGCGCACCAAAGATATAGCTGCGGGCATCATTGTCAGATAAGACGTTAGACATCTCCGCCGCCAAATTGCTGTCCATGACCTGCTCGCCTTTATGCTCCTCAGCTTTCCATTCTTCAAGCACGTTGCCGCTATTCTCCGTTACTTTGAGAATAGCTACCGGTGAATGGTAAACGCCGTTATCAGCAAAGGTGGCATAAGCGGCGGTGTGTTCAAGCGGAGTTACCGTGATGCCGCCCAAGACCATAGAAAGACCGATCTTTGAAAGGTCACTGAGTGTGGTGTACCCCAGGCGCTCGGCAAATTTTACGGCTTCTGGAATCCCCACCAAGTACAACGTTTCAACTGCCGGAACGTTTAAAGATCCTTGCAGCGCTTTGCGCATGGAAACAGGGCCAATCTCTTCAAGGGCGTAATTTTTTGGGGAGTAGGGGCCGGTAGGAGTAGGGAAGGTGGTGTCTACGTCCCAGAGAATAGTGTTTGGCGTGTAGCCTTTTTCAAATGCCGCCGCGTACACAATAGGCTTCATGCTAGAGCCCGGCTGCAAATTCTGGAGCGTGACGTTCACCTGGCCGCCATGATCTTGGTCCTTCCAGTTTGGAGATCCCACCATGGCCAAAATTTGTCCGGTTTTTGGATCAAGAGAAACCAGCCCAACGTCATCAAAGCCATAGCGTTTGCTATTGGTTGTCATGCCGTTCGTAACTGCAGTTTCCGCCAGTTTTTGTTTATCGTAATCAAGAGAAGTGACCACGGTCAGACCGCCAGTTTCTACCAGGCGTGATCCGTACGTGGTTTCAAGGAGAGATTTTACCCAGAGCACAAAGTGTGGCGCTTCAATGCTGCCCACGGTGAAGTGAATAGAGGTGTCTTCATTGATAGCGGCATCTGCTTCTTCACGCGTCACATAACCCTCTTCCACCATGCCGTTCAAAACCCAGTCTTTACGCGTCTTCAAGAGATCGGGGTTGCTGATATATGTAGTAGGGGACTGCGGAATGGCAGCCAAGGTGGCAGCTTGCGCCAAGTCCACGTCTTTAGCGGACTTGCCGTAATAGGTTTGCGCAGCAGACTCAATGCCGTAGTTGGTAGAACCGTACGGAATTTCATTCAGATACATCTGGAGGATCTGATCTTTGGTGTAGATCTGTTCAATAGCGATGGAAAGAATAAGCTCCTTCACTTTGCGCGGCAGGCTTTTTTCTGAGGTAAGAATAGCCTTCTTCACAAACTGCTGCGTGATAGTGGAACCGCCGGTTTTTAGTCGGCCAAAAGAAAGTACGTAGATTTCTGCGGCTCGGAGATACCCCGTCAGACTGAAGCCGTGGTGATTGTAGAAATCCCGGTCTTCCGCGGTGATGGTAGCTTTCTGGACGAGTGGCGAGATATTTTCAATGGGGACCAGGGTACGCTTCTGATCAAGCGCAATTTCATATAACAAATGCGTTCCGGTGCGATCCATGATCTTTGTGGATTGCGGAACATCCCGCTCCAGGAGGGAGTTAGGGTTAGGCAGGTCTTTGGCGTACCAAGCAAAAGTACCTCCAAAAATGATCAAACTAAGAAGTATAGCGGCAAAACCTCCTAAAAAGACGTTTTTAGCTAAAACACGCTTATTGGCCTGGCGAAAATGGTGTTTCAGGCGGGTAAATAGGGCGGAAACGCCTTTAGGGGTACGACCAGTGATGTATCTCTGCATAAGAAGGGG
>JAHFIZ010000073.1:0-939 GCA_023246145.1 Candidatus Uhrbacteria bacterium
GCCAAGGCTCTCGCTCTTCACCATGAGATGATCACTCTTGGCCTCAAGAACGGAGGTGCCTTCTAGCACCTTTACGCCTATTTTCTTAAAACGCTTCAACGCCGTTTTACGAACACGCGCGTCAAACATGCCAAGAATTTTCTCGCGATCCATGAGCTGAATCTTGATAGTACCTTCCGGAATCTGGCCGTCACTCTCAAGCCTCCGGAGCGCGGAAACAATTTCCGCTGCCACCTCTACGCCGGCCGGACCACCGCCAATGACATTCACCGTCCGTGCCCGCTTGCCTGGCGTCTTTACCAAATTCCGAAGTGCATTATCAATATTCTTTGCATCTTTTAGGGTTTTGAGCGGAATGCAATGCTCGGGAAGTCCGGGAATACCGAAGTAATTTACCTCGGCGCCAAGCGCTACCACGAGGATGTCATACTTCACGGTCAAACCGTCAGCAAGCGCCACGGATTTATGTTCCGTGTTCACATTGGTTATCTCTCCAGTGCGAAAACGCATTTTCTCATAACTTGGCAGGTGCGCAAACGGAAAAGCAGAAGCCGCAAACATCTCCTTCTGCTCCGTACGGTTTGTCCGCGGAGAAAAAGACGCGGAACTCGTTTCATACAGCCAGGGCGTGTACACATGCTCGCCGTTGCGATCAATGATGGTTATCTCTAGCTCGTCTGCAACGGAAGATTTTAAAAGCACATGCGCTGCCACAAGCCCCGCAAATCCGCCGCCCAATATCACCACACGTTTGCCTTGTTTATGCATAGCAGATTATCCAAAAAGCGCCCGAGAAACCCCTCCGGGGTGGCGAATATTTCTTAACACAATACCGTTCAGTCCTCCCGCATGGCCCAAACCTCCAGCAAGCGCGAGCAGCGCATACGCTAACGTACCTGCGTGGATCGGGAGCATGGGCTGCATAACTGCAGACGGCAG
>JAHFIZ010000073.1:949-3361 GCA_023246145.1 Candidatus Uhrbacteria bacterium
AATGATCACCATAACCATACACAACGCTCCGGACGGACGCGTGAGCAGGCCGAACATAAAGAGCACGCCCACGGTCATGAGCGCTACCGCCGCAAATGACATGAGCGCATGATGATCAAGAAGCACCCGGAGCATGGGCCCAAACGGCTCCTCCGCCGGGACAGTCCCCGCCGTCTGCGCCAGCCACATAGCCCTGCCAAACGTAAAAGCGCGGAGGCCGAAAGCTACCCTGATCAAAACAAGCGAGACGCCAAACCACTGCTCGTCCGCAGCGGCAGCGATTCTTCCGAAGAGCGTTTGTATTCGCATAAAGTTTTCTTGTCATCCCGAGCGACGGCGAGGGACCCTTCACTACACGTGCATGAGAGAGGTGTCTCCTGACGTCGACATGACAAAGTTAGCTAAAGAGACCGCGCAGCAGCCATCAATACTACCTCTGCTAAGCGGTGAGAATAGCCCCACTCATTGTCATACCAAGCCACCACCTTCACCAGATTGCCGCCCACCACGTTCGTAAGCTCTGCGTCCACAATCGCTGAACGCTCATCCCCAATGTAATCACTTGATACTAATGGCTCAAAGCTTACTCCAAGAATTCCGGAGAAACGCGGCGTCTGACTGGCTTTAACGAGCGCATCGTTGACCTCGTCAATCGTCACGTCACGCTTCAGCACAAACGTCATGTCAGAGAGCGAAACCGTTGGGATAGGAACACGAACAGAGAGACCGTCAAACTTTTCCTTCAGCTGTGGAATAGTCTCCGTAACCGCAATCGCCGCGCCGGTTGAAGTAGGAATAATGTTTTCTGCCGCCGCTCTTCCCTCGCGGAGATCCTTCTTAGGGGAATCCACGAGCGCTTGAGATGCCGTATAACCATGGACCGTGGTCATGATGGCTTTCTCTATGCCAAAGGCTTCTTCCATAACGGCCGTGACGGGAGCCACGCAATTGGTGGTACAAGAAGCGTTGTTAATCACCTTGTGACGATCGTCTTTGATCCCCGAGCAATTCACGCCGCGCACGTACGTAGGCACGTCCCCGCCTTTGGCGGGCGCCGAGAGAACCACGCCCTTGGCACCAGCCTTAATATGTCCTTCCGCTTTTTCTTGTGTAGTAAAAAGTCCGGTCGATTCGATGACAATATCGATTCCGAGTTTCTTCCAAGGAAGTGCTGCCGGATCTTTTTCCGCAAACAGCGCTATTTTCTTACCGCCAATGATAAGCGCATTCCCTTCTGCGGAAACCGGCACGTCCCACAAGCCGTAATTCGTGTCATGCTTTAACAAATACGCCAGCGTGACTGCATCCGTGAGATCATTAATCGCCACCACCTCAAATCCTTCTTTGTGCCAGCCCGCTTTCAGTGCCGAGCGGCCGATTCTTCCAAAACCATTGATTGCAATTTTGGCCATAGTTAAGGAAATTTTACCACAAAAAGCAAAAACAGGCCGAAGCCTGTTTTTGTCTCTCGCGTTAGACGCCGAGCTGGATGCGGACAAACCGTCCGATCTTAATGCTTTCACCAATAGCGAGAATTTTCTGTTCCAGGAGGTTCGTGACAGAGATGGAATCATCTTTTACGAACTTCTGGTCCATAAGGCAAATCTCCTCATAGAACTTGGCGAGCTTGCCTTCCATGATCTTTTCAATCACGTCAGCGGGCTTGCCTTCCGCCGTAAGCTGTTCACGGTAGACGTTCTTTTCACGTTCTACTACTTCAGCCGGAACTTCAGCGCGGGTGGTGTACTGCGGAGCGGCGGCCGCAATGTGCATGGCCAAGTCCTGACAGAGTTCCTGGAATGATTCCGTGCGGGCCACAAAGTCCGTTTCACACATCACTTCTACGAGTACTGAGAGCTTTCCCGTACCGTGCGTGTACGCATGAACGCGACCTTCAGCGGTCACACGCTCAGATTTCTTAGCAGCTTTCATGGCGCCAGAAGCGCGCAGGATGTCCACTGCCTTTTCCAAATCACCGTCTGCCTCCGTGAGCGCCTTTTTTGCATCCATCATGCCGGCACCCGTCATGTCGCGGAGCTTAGCGACATCCCCTGCGGTAATTGCCATAGTTGGTTGTTATTACTTGGTTTCCTTAGCTTCACGAGCCTTAGCTGCAAGTTCTTCCTTTACCTTGTCATCCAGATCTTCCACTACTTCCTTAGACTTGTCTGAAACTTTAAATTCTTCTTCAGCATTCTTTGGAGCTACTGCGGCTGCAGCTGCAGCGCGAGCGCTCACCGCTTTAGCGCGGCCTTCCTTCACCGCTTCTGCTACCAATTTTGTGATCATGTCGATGCTGGCTGAAGCGTCATCATTTCCTGGGATAACGTACTTAATACCTACCGGGTTCACGTTGCTATCCACCAAGCTGATCATTGGGATGTGGACGCTCAATGCTTCACGCATGGCGGT
>JAHFIZ010000022.1 GCA_023246145.1 Candidatus Uhrbacteria bacterium
CCCCACCGACGGCCAGGTGCAAGATACGTCCCTGACGGACCACTTCTTCGAGTATACGGGGTCGCAGTCCGTCATTTGCTCGGTCGGGACCGGGACCTGCTCCTGACCAGACCGAAAGCGCTGTTTTGTGTGTTCGATGAAGCGACTGATGGTGCGCAGTAACTCGGTAACTTTCGAACGTGACGCCCCCACACCTGTTGACCGCCTGTTGCCCAAAACCGGAAAAAGGAGGTGTTTCGGGCGACTTCCGGCGTTCTAGAGAAATCAGAGAATGCGCCTTTTGCTGGGCTTTCCTCAAATGCCCAGTCCCGGTGAGGTATCGAAAAACCGCACAGGGGTTTTGCAGACCCCCGCGTTAACCACTTCGCCACGCGGCCAAGACTTGAGGTACAGTAGCAGAAATTCAGCCTTCAAGCAAGCATTTACCCTGCATTATGACGAAGATTTTTGAAACTCCAGAAGAAGTAGCTCAGTATCTTGGCGGTACCGGGGACGGTATGCCGCCGCCGTTTGCCGGTCCTGGCGAATATTTGCGTTCCGGAAACTTTGGCGGGCCGATTGTTGAAGGCGCGCTCTTAGCTCTCGATGGGAACAGTGCCGCTGCACGAGCCGAGTCGTTCTACGTTCTGCAGGGTATTGGATCGAAAGAGATGATCGAAAAGACGCGAGACATACTCGAACATGAACCAGCATGGTGGAATGAGATTGACCCGCACCGCGGCGGAACCTTTGGCGAGCGATTCCTTGCGATGTGTACGTATGGCGAAGCCGCGCGGGATAAAGTGCTCAGCGAATTGTTGCTCGCGCGATCGAAAGGCACTGCGGTTGAGGGTGAAGTAGAGCGTGCATGCATGGCTTGGCGCCGGTAATTCTCGTTCCTCCGTGAGGTATAATCGGGTTGGTATGGAGGACAAGGAGGAGAAACATTTTTCGTATCGGCAGCTTTATCAGATGCTGGCCGGTTCATTTAAAGGTACCGGCTTTTTATATGCGGGTGTTCTTTTTCTTATTGTCATATCCGCGCTCGGCCAGGTAGCGGAACCTATTATCTACGGTTGGATCATAGACGGGGTGGTACGAGACATTGCCGCCAACAAACTTTCTACACTCTGGGACAATGCCTACATTTTCTTACTCGCTTGGGCGGGTGCAGCGCTCATTGGCAGTGCAGCTAAAGAGCTCAGCCATTGGTTTAGCATGAGAGCTGGCAACAGAGTTTGGGATTCTTTTTCTCAGGTAGTTTTGACCCGGGTGCTCAACTGGGACCCAGAGCGATTTGGCAGGACACCGCTTGGTTCACTGGCTAAGCGTATGGAGCGGGCGGGGGAGGCATCCTATGTGCTTGCGGCCCGGACGCTCGTAGATGTTGTGCCTACGCTCGTTACCTTCATTGTTTTCCTCATTGTTGGCAGCGTGATTGATTGGCGCATGACGCTCATTTGTCTGGTGACCGTGCCGTTCCTCCTTCTTCTCACCCTCTTTGCTTATAAGTACGCGGACAAGCCGCAAGAGAAATTGGATAAGGCTTGGGAGGAGGTGTCCCGGAAGCTTTACGAGGTTGTCGCTAACATCATTCCGATCAAATCCTATAACGCTGAGCGTCGAATCCTGCGTGAATACACTAGGCTGACGGATGTAGCGCTTCTTCGCCAAACAAGACTGAACGGGATTTGGACTACACTCGATTTTTTAAACGGCACCGCCCGTTTTGCCGCTAGATTTATCACGCTCCTCATTGGTGTTCTTTTTATCTCTCAGGGTTCGCTCTCCATTGGTACCCTCATCACCTTCCTTGGCATGATGGCGTTCATCTTGGCGCCGTTCGATTATCTGCTCGCTGATATTCTAAGGCGAGCGAGTGAAACGAAGACAGCTTTCTCACGTCTGGCGCAGGATTGGTACGCGGAAAATACGCTGCTTGAGCCGCCTAAGCCCAAGCGATTAACGGACAGCAAAGGTGAAATCGTTTTTGACCGCGTTTCTTATCGTTACACGGGCTCAAAAAAGAATGTCCTTTCTAATATCTCACTCGTCATCAAGCCGGGCACGAGTTTGGCCATAGTGGGTCCTTCCGGAAGCGGCAAGACTACGATGATTCGCTTTATCAATCGTTTCCTTGATCCAACGAGTGGTACGGTGTCGATCGATGGCGTCAATTTGCGCCAAGCAAAAGTGGAAGACGTGCGCGAAGTGGTGGGCGTAGTGCATCAGGACACGGTCATGTTCAATGAATCCATCTTTGAGAACGTGCAGTTTGTAAAACCAAGCGCAACCAAAGAAGAAGTGATCGCGGCCTGTAAAAAAGCCCAAGCTCACGAGTTCATCGAAAGGCTCGACAAGGGATACGACACACTCGTCGGCGAACGCGGCATTAAAATGTCCGGCGGCGAACGCCAGCGCCTGGCCATAGCCCGCGTCTTCTTGGCTGACCCGCCAATTCTTATTTTGGATGAATCCACGAGCGCCTTGGATTCCGAAACCGAAGCCAAACTTCAGGTGGCCTTAAAGTCTGCCATGAAAGGCAGAACAACCATCATCATCGCGCACCGATTATCGACGGTGTACATGGCCGAGCAAATCGCCGTTATTGAACAAGGAAAATTGGTCGAACTCGGCACCCATGATGAATTGCTTCGCGAAGGCGGACTTTACGAGAAGCTCTGGAGGTTGCAGAGCGGAGGATATCTACCAGACTAAAACAAAAAAAACTGCCAATTGGCAGTTTTTTGTTGTTACCCTTCCACCAAAATGCGCACGATATTCCCGAGGTCCATGGAACAAAGATTCTTTGGCACTAATTCTTTGATGTGCTTTTGCACGTCCGTGTGCATGTCGTTTACAAAATGCTGCTTGTTTACTTCAGGGACGCAGGCAATGATGGCTTTGTAACCGTCATGATCCACCATTTCAAGCACGCGCTTGGAAAGAGCATGATAGAGCTCCTTCAGGCGGTTAATTTTCATTTGATCAAAGTCTACGTCTATTTCACTCACGCGATCCGTGATGCCGTAATCGGCAGTTTCAATGGTCTCTACTTCTTCTACCTCACGGTCATCTGCTCTAAACAATCTGGCTCGTTCGTTGTTCGTAACAAGGATGAGGGTCTTCTCCTTGAAGGGAGAGTAATGATCTGAAATACGCATATTGATCCGAGTTTAGCATAGTTTAGGCGGGAATGATACGATCTAGGAAACTTGGGGGGTAAACGGGGTAGAGGAGGTAGAGGGGGTAATGAGTCACTCAAAAAAGAAGTTCTTAAAGAGTTAGTAATACCCCCTTTACCCCTTCCTACCCCTTCCTACCCCTCCTACCCCATTCCACTATGAAAATTCTCATCACCGGTGCGGGTTCTGGGATTGGTCATGACGCGGCCTTTGAACTGACCCGCCGCGGCCATGCCGTAGTGGCCGGTACCCACACAGAAGAGCAGGCGGTAAAAATGCGGGTAGAGGCTCAAAATGAGCATCTTTCCCTTGAAATCGTGAAGATAGATGTCACAAACGCAAGCGATATTGCGGCTGCCAAAGAGCGAGAAATAGACGTACTGATTAATGATGCCGGAGTGGGGGAGTCTGGTCCTATTTCTGAAATTCCCATGGAGAGATTCCGGGGCATGATGGAAGTAAACGTTTTTGGGACCGTGGCCATGACCCAGGCTTTTGCGCCGCAGATGGTAAAGCGCCGGAAGGGGAGAGTTATCATCGTGAGCTCTCTCGCTGGACGGTTCGTCATGCCCTACCTCGGGCCATACTCGATGACAAAATTCGCGCTTGAAGCTATGGGCGATGCATTGAGGTTCGAGCTCAAGCCGCATCACATCAAAGTTTCTCTCATCGAACCCGGACTTATCTATACGGGTTTCAATGAACGCATGGCAGAAAGTAAATATGAGTGGCTGAAAGAAGATTCCGTCATCGCTTCGAGCATCGAGAAGACAAAAAAACGAGAAGCCAGACTGCCGTCCGTTTCTTCAAATACCGCTCCAGTAGTAGAAAGCATTGTGCACGCCGTGGAATCACATTGGCCAAAGACTAGATACATCACGCCAAAGAGTTACCGCACCTCCATCTACGCCTTGAAATTTATTCCCGATTGGCTTAAAGACAGAATTGCAAAGAGAATTTCCGGAGTGTAAAGGTGTATACTCGCTAACAGATATGCCGGGAAAAATTGGGGGAATTAGTGCACTCTTAGCCGCGAGTGTTCGCGAAGTTGTTTTTGGTCTGGAAGATAGTTTTGTTTCTACGCTCGGCACCATTAGTGGTGTAGCGGTTGGGAGCGGGGATGCGCGCGTGGTGGTGCTCTCTGGATTGGTGCTTGTAGTGGTGGAAGCGGTTTCTATGGCGGCGGGAAGTTACCTCTCTTCTCAGGCCGCGACCGAGCTTTACGACGAGCGCATGAAGCAAGATGCGGCTCGTGTGCTGTCCGAGCGCGTGAGCGATGAAGAATCGCTGAAAGACCTGTTTGATAGAAAAGGATTTAAAAAAGAAGAGATTAAAGTGGCGCTTGAAGCCATTTCTCGTGAGCGCAAGCTTTGGCTCATGGAAGTAAAGCGCACGGAATACCGTATGTCTCCAGCCGCCGCCGGTAGCCCGCTGTTGGCCGGCGTAGTCATGGGCGTTTGTTATATTTTTGGCGGACTTTTGGTAGTAGCCCCGTATTTCTTTGTTCCCTTGGGTTTTGCGCTGGCCGCGAGCGTCATTATTACTTTTGTTGCCTTGTTTATCCTTGGTTTTTGGAAGGCCAGGATTGCCGGCGTAAAGGCGTTTAGGAGTGGTGTAGAAATGGTGACGGTATCTCTCGGTGCTGCCTTGATTGGCATCCTTATTGGACAAGCTTTTTCCGTTTACGAGCCAAAGTAATATGTTTCTCCACCGTTTTACCAAAGTACGCGCTCCTGAATTTCCCTCTGGCCTCACATGGCTGAACGGAAAGGCGGTTTCTCTTAAAAGTTTGCGCGGAAAGCCCGTGCTCATAGATTTTTGGACGTACTCCTGCGTGAATTGCATCCGCACACAACCGCATCTGAACCGCTGGTGGAAGACCTATAAAGATAAGGGGCTCATTATCATTGGCGTGCACACGCCGGAGTTTGCTTTTGAGAAAAATGCTGAGAATGTGGAGGCAGCAATCGCTGAACATAAGATCGAATACCCCGTGGTGCTTGATCCTGATTACAAAATTTGGAAACTCTACGGTAATAAGTACTGGCCGCATAAATATTTGATCAGTAAGGGAGGACACATTGCCTACGATCACGCCGGGGAAGGCGGTTACGCGGAAACAGAAATGGAAATTCAGAAAGCGTTGAAAGATATTGGCGTTAAAGAGCTCCCGGCAATAGGCCCCGATGATTCACTCGGTGGCGGCATCTGTTATAGGACCACACCCGAGACGTATTTGGGTTATTTGCGCGGAACAGTGGGCAACCTGGGCGATGTCATGCCAGACACGGAAGAAGCATTTACCGATCTTGGCGCGTATAAAGACGATGTTCCGTATCTGCACGGTCATTTTAAAGTTTCCGGAGAATTTGTAGAGCACACCAAGACATTACCGATAGCGAGCGAATATCTCGCCCTCAAATATAGTGCGTTTTCCGTAAATCTCGTCATGGGCACTACCGATCAGAAGACGGCATCGGTTGAAGTCGAGCTCGACGGTAAACCTCTTCCTAAGGATATGGCCGGGGATGATGTCAGATACACCAAAGAGGGTCATGCCGAGATAGTGATCAAAGACCCACGCATGTATAAAATCGTAAATGCGAAAATGTATCACCGCGGAACGTTGAAATTAAAGACTGCCGCCGGAAATCTTCGGATGTTTGCCTTTACCTTTGGTGGTTGTGTAGAGTAGGGAGATCTTATGGACTCCACGATGTATTTTGATTTTGCAGCCGCCACACCGGTAGATCCCCGGGTACTTGAGGCTATGCTGCCGTACTTTTCGCAGATGTTCGGAAATCCCTCTACTATTCACCGGATGGGGGTGGAAGCGCGCGATGCCATCGAATCAGCCCGTGCAAGCGTGGCCAAGCTTGTAAACGCACATGCGGATGAGATTGTCTTTACAAGTGGTGCTACGGAATCTGTGAACTTGGCCATACTCGGTGCCGCGAGAGCGTATAAAGATCACGGTCGGCACATTGTTTCTACTACTGCTGAGCACAAAGCCACACTCGAAACGCTTTCTAAAGAAGGATTCGATGTAACCTTGGTGCCTGTCGATGAGTTTGGTGTGGTGGCCGTGAAAGATATTATCGCCGCCGTCCGACCAGATACGATTTTGGTCTCTGTTATTTCCGTTAACAACGAAGTTGGGACCATCAATCCCATCCGAGAGATAGGAAAGGTTATCGAGCGCTACCGCCGCGTCATGAGCGAGTCCTTGCCTTTGTTGCATGTCGATATCGCCCAGGCCGTTTCTTACCTGTACGTGGACGTTGAAAAGGAAAAGATCGATCTCGCTTCATTCTCTGCCGCAAAAATGGGCGGACCAAAGGGAGTAGGCGCGCTGTACGTTCGACGCGATGCTGCCATTAAGCCGCTTCTCTCCGGGGGAGTGCAGGAACATGGTTTGCGCCCAGGAACAGAGAACGTTCCGGGTATTGTGGGCTTTGGAAAAGCTGCCGAACTCGCCAAAGAAGAACGAGAAAACAATTTTAAGCATCTTTCTGAGCTCCGCTCGGCGTTTATCGACGGCGTAACGAGCAAGATCGACCACGTGCGCGTGAACGGTCATGCTAAAGAAGCTTCTCCGCATATCGTGAATCTCTCGATCAAGGGTATAGAAGCAGAAGAATTGATTCTTCGATTAGATGCTGAGGATATTTTTGTCTCGGCCGCTTCTGCATGCAGTAATTCGAGCGAACGGAGCCATGTGCTCCGGGCTATGGGCTATACTGAAGCTGAAATTAAATCCAGTGTACGTTTTTCTTTTGGAAAAGAGAGCACGCGTGGCGCGGTGATGAAAACCGTAGACGTGCTAGCAAATATTGTAGCCGAGCTCAGAAAAAAGAACGTTTAACTAATTGCGTATGAAAATTTGGGTCCCGTTAGTGGTTGGTGCGGTGCTAGGAGGAGTGTTAACCGGACTCGCCATCAAAGAATTAGGAAAAATTACTTCTGGCGGCGCAAAAAAGATGAGTTACGCCGGTGTAGAGTACGCGCCTTCTACGGATAAGGTTTTTGAAAATCAGATCGGCCCAAATCTCTCTTATAAGGTCACATATCCGAGAGATTTTGATCTCACCTCACTAGATGGCGCTTCCGGATCAGGCTTTTTAAATAAGTTCCCAGTGAAGATTTCCCTTCCGGATGATGCCTTTGCAGGTGATCACACCAATTATTCGGAAGCCTGGTTAACGCTGGATTACGATAACGCAAAATCTGAGATGAATTGTTTTGCGAGCGCAGACGGTTCCGGTCAGCAGATGACGGAATTAAAAACTATTGGTGCTAATACTTTCCACGTAGGCCATCCAGGCGGGGGAGCCGCAGCCGGGAATCTCTACACCTCCACGGTGTACCGCCTGATGATTAATGGAGGATGTGCCGAAGCCGTCACCACGCTCCACACCACAAACGTAGCCAATTACGATCCCGGCACCGTGAAAGAATTCGACGCTACCAAGACAGAAAAGATGCTCGGCGGCGTTCTTTCTACCCTCACCTTCACTCAGAAGTAATCATTATCCAAAAGCCCGCGGACCCAAACGGATTCGCGGGCTTTTTGACTGTCGAGTTTTGTCAGAGTACCTTCTTTCACGGAGGTGTTCATGTTGTTCGTTGTTGTTCCCGCACTCCCGCCGGAATTCGGCATCATGAAGCGGATTCTCGCTTCTCTCGGCCACGAAGGCCAGTCGCTCGCCGAGGCGGGGATCCCGGAAGGGACTCCGCAGCCGGTCCGCGCTGGAGACCCCAGGCAGAGCCTGCGTGATATTGCGCGTATTTACGGCGCTCGCGGGCGGACGGTGGTGGCCTACGCCATGTCCATCACGGTCGGAAATGTGGTGAGCCACTGTCGGGACAGCATCCGCCAGGCCATCGAACGTGATCCGAGCGACCCCGCCTTTGCGGAGGTGGCCCGTTCCTTCTGCATTGACTCGGTGAAGAAGAGGGGCGGGAGGCTGACCGCCCACCTCAATCACCAGCTGGCCGTGACGCATGACGGCGAGCGCGCTCAATCCCACGTGCTGCCGCAACGGGTGACGCTCCGGGGCGAGACGTTCGAACCGATCAACCGCCCGCTCACGGATCCAAGCTTTCCGTTTTTCTCCATGTGCGAAGGGGGAATCACGGAGTTGCCACTCTGTCGTCTGGAGGACAAGGAGAGGGCTGAGCAGTGGCTCGAGGAGTACGACGCGTTCCGTCGTCTCGTCTCCACGCTCGCCGTTTTCTGAGCGCCACACCGCGCCCGGGGATTCGCCCCTGGCGCGGTTCGTTGTTTCTTGGCCCTTTACCCCTTTCCCTCAAACTTGTATCCTACTCCTCGTATGAAATTGCGCATTGTAGTAGACCCGGACCTTTGTATTGGCGCAGCCAGCTGCGTCACGGTAGCTCCGGATACCTTTGTCATGAACCTGGAAAATAAGGCGGAAGTATTAGATCACGGAGCGGATATGGGCGCGCCTACTTATGAGCGTATAGTAGAGATAGCAGAGAGCGAGCTAGAAAACATCATTACTGCCGCTCAGTCCTGTCCTACCCTCGCCATTACCGTTTTTGATGAAGAAGGGAAGCAATTGTATCCGAGTACTTAGGAATAATTTGTGAGGTTGAAGAGGTATAGGAGGTTGAGGAGGTTATCGAGAAAACGAGTGATTCAGAACCTCCTCTACCCCTTTTACCTCCTCTACCCCCCCTCCACATGCGCATACTCATCATAGGCGGCGGCATAGCAGGAACTACGGCAGCGGAAGAACTTCGCCACCGCGACCCTGAGGCTGAAATTACTATTCTCGCGGAAGAGCAGCATCCGTGCTATTCCCGCGTGCTTTTGCCGCACTATGTAAAAGGGAAGGTGGGACGTGAAAAAGTCTTTTTAAAAACTCTCCAGTGGTATTTTGATCAGAAGATTGAGTTCATGAACGGTGTGAGAGCCGAAAAGATCGACGTCCGCAATAAATTTGTTTTGACGAGCGAAGGCCGCGAACTGCCGTACGATGTCCTTTTGCTGACTACGGGGACCGAAATTTCCTTACTGAATGATGACCGTCGCGGCGTCTCGTACCTGTCCACTATTGAAGACGCTGATCAGCTGCTTTCTCTCATTAACGAGCTCAGGCTCATTCCTAAAGAAGAACAGAGGGGGTTTGTTTACGGCAGCGGCTTTATAGCTTGTGAGTACGCCAACATTTTTGCCCATTACAATATTCCGTTTGGCATGGCGCTCCGCGGAAAAGGTTTCTGGTCCCGCAGTTTGTCGCCGGAGAGCCAGAAAATCTTGCTCGACCACGTAAAAAAGAACGGAATTGAGATCTACCTTGATGAGCCGAACCTCGAAATGCTTGGTGACGAAGAAATCATGGGTGTGGGGCTGAAAAATGGCGTGCAAATTCCTACCAAGATTCTCGGCGTGGGTATCGGTGTGAGGGCCAACGAGCATGCGGTGATAGAATCCGGCATCCCTTGTGCAGACGGTATTTTGGCCAACTCTGCATTAGAAACCGCAGAAAAAGGTGTGTATACTGCAGGTGATGCAGCAGAATTTGATGATGAGATAGTAGGCCGCCGCATCCGTTATGGAAACTGGATGAACGCCCTCATGCAGGGCCGGGCAGTAGCCAAGTCCATCCTAGGGGACAAAGCGCCATTTACGCTTGTTTCCTCCTATGCTACCAATCTCTTAGGCCTGCAGATCGTGTTCATTGGGGACACGCATAGGGATCAGGCTGACGAGGTTATCCAGACTACGCTTACGGACGTTTCTGCTGAAGAGATTTTTATCCGCAAAGGAAAATGTGTGGGTGCCATCTTAATTGGGGATGTAAAAAATCGAGCCAGTCTCACTAAGGCTGTGGGACAAGCCTATGGAACTTGATAGCGAGGACATTTATAAAGAGTACGATCCTGATGACGTGGGTTCAGGTATTGAAAATTTGCCTGAACAGATCAGAATCGCCTGGCATGACACGCGGGAAATTGAAATTCCGCGCAGCTACGCCCAGGTTTCCAATATTGTGATTGCCGGCATGGGTGGTTCGGCGCTCGGACCCTACATGCTGAAGAACGCCTTTTATGATCGCCTGAATGTTCCGGTTGATCTCGTTCGTGACTACACGCTTCCGGCGTATATCGACCGCAATTCGCTCGTGATTCTTTCCAGCTTCTCCGGCACCACGGAAGAGGTACTCTCTTGTGCTGAACAAGCGCGGGATGCAAAGGCGAAAGTCATGGTCATTGCTGCTGGTGGAAAGCTCGTGGAAATGGCGAATGAGATGGGCTGGCCGGCATACGTTTTTGATCCAGGAGAATTGGCCAAACAGCCACGTTATGGCGTGGGCTTCTCACTCATCGGCCTAGCGGGTTTGCTCGAGCGCGCCGGAATTTTGAAAATTAAGGAAACAGAGCTGCAGGGAATGATGGCCGCCATGGCAGATGTTATAGACAATTGCGCCGTGGACGTTGTGACTGACGAGAATCCCGCCAAACAAGTTGCCCAATCTCTCCAAGGCAAGAATATCTTTGTGATTGCGGCGGAACACCTGGCCGGAAATGCCAACACCTTCAATAACCAGGTAAATGAAAACGCTAAACAGCTTTGTCATTACCTTCTTTTGCCGGAACTCAATCACCACTTTCTGGAAGGCTTGAGATTCCCTGAGGACGTGGCTGAGAATTCCGCGGTATTTCTTATCAAGTCACTCCACTACAACGCGCGCACGCAAAAGCGCTGTGATATCACGGCCGATGTTTTTGAAGAAAAAGGCATTCCAGTAGTCGAATATCTTTGTGAAGGAGAGACCAAGATGGAGGAAATGGGCGAACTCCTCCAGTTTGGCAGTTACGTGGCTTGGTACCTGGCCATGTTGAACCACGTAGTCACGACAGATATCCAGGTGGTGGATGGTTTTAAAAAGCGAATGTCTGCGTAGGGGTCGGCTTCTATGCCGACCCGTGTGTATTTTGTATGAAAATCGCAGTAGGGAGCGCGAATCCAGCCAAAGTGAGAAGCGTAGAGAGCGTTGTAGGAACATTGTTCCCAGGAGCTGAAGTTGCTGGTGTCACCACAGATTCGGGTGTATCCGAAGAGCCAATGTCCCGGGATGAAATGATTGAAGGCGCAATTAATCGTGCCAAGCGATCCCGTGAAGCATTAGATGCTGACTACGGAGTGGGCATGGAAGGTGGTCATGAAATAGTCAGCGGCCGGCAATTTGTTTGTGGTTTTATCGCGGTCGTTGATAGAGAGGGCAAAATTGGCGTCGGCTCATCATCCAGAATGGAACTTCCCAAAAAGATCGCTGATCGCATGAAAGCAGGAGAGCGATTTCACGATATTGTCGACGAGTTGGTAGGCGAAAGTGATATGGGACAGAAGCGGGGTCTTATGGGAGTTCTCACAAACGGTTTACTCCCGCGAGAAACTTCCTACGCCCACGGCCTCATCTTTGCCTTCAGCCCGTTCATTTCAGATAAAAAATATTGGGATTAAGTTACTTTATAAAACGACGAAGGCGGCCAGAGATCTGGCCGCCAGGGGGCGTTCACGAGCTCAGGATGTTGTTGAAGAGCCTGAGAAGCCCGTCCGCATCAGTGAATCGTTCTTTCCGGATCGTCCTTTTGGCGGCCCGGAGATCCTGATGAGGGTTGAGCGGGTGGAGTACGCCGATTACCTTCAGCCCGGCGCAGATCGCGGAGGAGAGCCCGGCCTCGGTGTCTTCGAGCGCCAAGCTGTTCCGGTTCGTGGCACCCGGCACATGCGCCAGCGCCGCAAAGTAGGGCTCGGGGTTGGGTTTGGGGCTGCGCACATCATCTGCGCTGACCATGCGGTCGATTTCGTCCGCAAGACCGGTTTTCTGGAGCGCCAGAATCACTTCTTCCGTAGTGCTTGAGCTCACCACCACGGTTTTGATGCCCTGGTTGCGGGCTAGGCAGAGGAAGTTGAGCACACCGTCATGTGCTCGCGCCTCCTTGCGGAGCAGGTCCTTGTAGTTGATGTCGAACCTGTGGCGGTAGCCCACGTAGGTAATGGTGGTGTCCAATCCGCATTTCTTACAGATGAACGCGACCGCGTCTTGGGAAGATTTCCCGATGAGCCGCAGGTACTCGTCATCGGACAGCTTCCAGTCCGCACGGAGATCGAACACGGTTTTCCGGTGGCTCCGCCACTTGAGCTCCTCCGTATTGAGGAGAGTTCCGTCGAGATCAAGAAACAGTGCAAACAGCGTGAGCATGGTTACCTCCGGAAAGAGGGTACAGAAATTGTTAGCCCATGGTCAATATCATCGGCAGGTGATCGGAAACGGGTTCATCGGGGACCTCGAACGTCTTTACATGGATGCCCGAGCTCACGAACGTGTAGTCCGCAAACTCCTGGAAGCCGTACGGGCCGTCTGCGTAGTGGGGGAAGAGCGTTCGAACGTGTGTTCCTCGGGTGGTTGTGATGTTGAAATCGCGAATGAGATTGCGGAAACCGGCACGCTCGATCATTTTGACGCTTTCTGTTTCCAAATCGAGATTGAAATCGCCCATGACGATCTTCTCGCCCGCGCGATTCTTCAAAAAATCAATCACCCTGCGTGATTGCTCTATTCGCATGGAGGTGTCTTGCTTATGGTAGGGGGAGGCGATGCCGTGAAGACCAACAATCGTAAGCGGTGCCCCGGAATTTTCGATGGTTATGAAGCTCGCGTTATAACCCATGGTCAAATCATCATTGCCGTCATAGGTATTTCGACCATTCACCAGGAAGAAATCTCCGGTCTCAATTATCGATAGGCCCTTTTTTATAAATATTGCCGTGCCAAGTGTAGTCTGTACTGCTTCTTTTTTAGGAATATCAAAATCATCTTGTGTAGGCGCGAAATGTACGGTGAAGTCTGTAAGGATTATGGAA
>JAHFIZ010000023.1 GCA_023246145.1 Candidatus Uhrbacteria bacterium
GGAACAGAGTTCATTGCCACAGGTATAAAGCGTCACCGCACCCTTTTCTTCTACGCTTCTTGCATCCATGGCAGTGTTAAAGCTGCCGCCCACTTCCGCGTTTACACAGGCTTCCGTACAGCTCGGCCAGACGCTCGTGATATACGGGTCAACAAAGTTAATGGAAAGATCTCCAGCTCCAGAGATAGCGCTTCCGGCCTCCTTAGCGGTTACCTTTGTAGTTCCTTCTGCCAAAGCTTCAACCGTAGCGCAGTCCGTTGCTCCGCCCACACAAGATGGCTCGGCTGAAGCGGTAAATCTGGCAAAACTCTCATCCACGCTCCAATCCCAGAGATACGAACTAGAGTCTGTCACTACACAGCCGGAAACTGGCAGGGCTGAAAAACCTTGCGTGTCATTAAGCGCACTAATAGTAGCCGAACTTGGAGAAACCCTTACCTCTTCTATAGAGCAAGGGGACGTATCCGCGGAAGTGGTAAATGTCCACTGAGCGGCCTGCGCGAGCGGCGAATCATCCAGAGATTTTGCACCTGTTTGCACCGTTACGCGGTACATGGTGGCCGGCAAAAGACTGGCATCAGGCAAAAACGTAAAGGAACGGACATGCGTCTTAATGGATCCGGCAACCGGAGTGGCCGTGGAACATGGATTCGTTCCCGTTCCGGTACAAGCCTCTACCGTTACCGCATCTCGCACGGTGGCCTCATTCATGTCCTGCGTAAACTCCGCATAAACAACAGCGTTCACACACACGGCGTCAGTAAATTCTGTATTTGGCACCGCACTCACGCGGTCAGCTGAACATTCGCTAATAACCTTAGGCACATCCGGAATAGCACCCGTGGAGAAACTCCAAGAATACGTAGCGGCATTAGCACGCGCCGCAGAAAGGCTACCGGCATTCACAAGGAAGTACCCATCATTCGCACTTTTGCCGAGTGCACTTGAAAGAGAAACCTTACCGCTCGCCGTACCCGGAGGAACTGCCACGGTAACCTTAGTATCACTCCAAGCAGACACGGTGGCAGACTTTGAGGAGAAGAAATTTACGGCACCCGTGCTTTCTCCAAAACCGCTACCAAAGAGAGAAACGGTGTCCCCGCTCGTGCCGCTGTCAGGAGATACGGCACAGAGATTTGGACTGGTGTCATCAGCTATGACCGTAAACGGAACGGTGTTTGACTGCGCGCCAGAGCTCGTCTGAAGAGAGATGTCATAATCCCCCGGAGCTACATTGCCGTTATTCTTGAAGAACTTTGGAATGGCAAAAAGAATGTGCGCGTCGCGCCAGTTATCCGCAGTTTTGCATTCTGCTGGGAACTCCAAAGTGCCAAAGGCTTCATCTCCCGTAGCCTTGCTGACTACTTTCACGAGACCAGTGGAATCTCCAAAGGAACTACCGTCTAAGCTCACATAGCGGCCTACGCCACCTGAAGAAGGTGTGATTTCTGCAATAGCCGGCAGACTGACAATATTTTCTGACAAGGTATACGTCAGGGCATTGGATTCCACTCCACCCACGGAAACAAAGACGCTGTACTTCCCGCCCGCAAGTGTAGGAGCGGTAGACGTGATCTTCTCATCAGACCAGACTGCGTAACTCTTCGCTACCCCGGCATCTCCAAAATGTACCAAGGATTCACCCTGTGCTCCGCCAAATCCCTGTCCGCCCACGGTTACCGCGCTGCCGGAGGTGCCACTTGAAGGAGAAAGGAAGCACAAGCTTGGCCGAGACACGCTGTTTACTTCAAAATCAAGGATAAGCTCACCACGATCATCATTTGTAGCGTCAGACCGTTGATCAGAAGTTTGGATGCGAATAGGACCGGAAATTGCGCCCTCTGGAACTTGTACGGTTACTTCATCATCACTCCAGCCAGCGGAACAATCAGCAACCGTGGCCGCAACCTCTCCCGTGGAACCGGTGAAGAATACCTTGCCGGTGCTTAGGCCGAGATGATCACCGTCTATGGTGACAAACGTACCCACCGCGCCATCAGGCGGAGAAACTTTGGTAATAACCGGCAGAGCAACACAGGATCCGGAAACACAGAAACCGCTCGCGCCACAATCTGCGTCTGCCGTACAGGAAGAGCCTCCGCAGGCGCCGCAGTAATTCACATTCTCAGGATCTCCACCACAATCAATTCCGGTCTCTCCAGAAGAGGAATCTGTCACGCCGTTAAAACAGCTAGCAGCTCGGGTACGGACGCTCACGGAATTTTCATCCGTGTTCCCAGCCATGTCAGAAACGGAGGCCGTAATTTTATAGAGATCTCCCGCACTCACTCCCGCAGTTGCCCAGGTGCTGTCCAGAAGTACGTTCTTCAAATCCGCTCCGCTCGCGGGAACGGTATCAATAACCGTACTGCCCACAGAAAATGTGGCTGAGCTCACAGCAGCATCATCCGTAGCCAAAACCTGCAGCGGGACCAGGCTATCTACGCTGACCGCACCTCCATCATCCGGCAACGTCACCTGAGCGCGCGGCGATTCTGTATCAATGAGATCTCCCGTGGTGAAAGAAGCCGTGCAAGGAGTACGGGCAGAACAGGTAAGCATGGTTCCCGAGGTGCTCTTCAAGCTACTCTTTACTTCAATGGTGTACGCCGTATTCGCGTCAAAGCAGAACCGGTCGGCATTTGGTTCCGGACAAGCAGCAGAAGGACGGAACGTCAAAGCATTTCCTGAACTTGCCACCACGCCGTCTACGGTAGCTCCTGAAGAATTTCGGACCACTACACTACTGCCTACGCTCGCGGCATCAATATTTTTTGTGAACGTTACGCGAGCTACAATATTGCGGATCGGAACAGCGCCGGAAGGCACAAACGCGGTTGCCACAAATTCAGACGTACTACCACCGCCAAGGGAGCTTCCTCCGCCTGAACCATTTCCACCACCTCCGCCCCCACCACCTCCGCCACCCGTCGCGTTCACGAGCGAGCTGATAATGAACGTGGTGATAGTAAGCGAGAACAAAATGATGGCAAGGCCGATACCGCCATTTATGAGGATACGCTTGGCACGTGAAATTTTCTCCTCATCCCCACCCGCCGTCATCCAAGTAAAACCACCATAGAGCACAATTACCACCGCAATAACACCCAAAAGTCCAATGCCAATTCTGATAATCCTCGCCACAATCAGTCTTGGATCCTCAGCGCCAAGACCCGTAGTTTCGCCCACCGTAGTAAGGCTCTGCTCCGTGGTGCTCTGCGCAAAAATATTCGCCACTGGCATGACAAAACCAGATAGCACAAAAAGTGCTAAGCCAGCGGCGGTGAAAAGATGAGTGAGTCTGCGAAGCTTCACAAAGAAAGGTTAAAAGAGTGTGCAAGCACTTGAAGAAGGAGAACCGTTGCAACAATAGGGAGCGCTCTGTGTCACCCCGCAGCTGCCGCCCACCGCATCAGGACCCTCTGCCGGGACATAGCAATTCTGGTAGGCGTTTCTCACGCCATCCGTCACGTCCATGCCGTAAAGGTAAGATTTTTCGTCCACAGATTCCAAGAACGTGCCGTGAGAGACAGATACGCGCGTCTTGGCGGCCACAGCGTCAGATGCACTCACCTCTTCTCCGCCCGCAGTTAAACTCGTCAAATCAAAGTTGTACCACTGCTCGTGGCTCTCACCACTTGAAAGCTCTTTGTTCGTGAGCATGAGGGAATCTCCGGAAACGGACGAACTAAGGAGCAGTGAATCAAACGTCACCTCAATGTCCTGATCAAGCGGGACATCTTCCTGTCCAATGTTTGGAGAGACCGTCAAAATTTTTGGACCAACAAGTGAAATATCTCCCGTGGTGGAAAAGCCAAAGGCGTAATCATCACCAGCCGTACCGTCATTGTTTCCGTCTAAACTATTTCCTGACATGTCCACAATTCCGTCATACGGCACCCTGGCTTCCGGCGCCGCATCTCCTAGCGTGGCCGCATTTACGTTCACGGCAATCGGTTGGCTGCCTGGCAAGCAGAAAATGGTTTCTCCACAAGAATTTGTGCCGCACGGATCAGCGGAAACAAAGGAAATGGTCTGATAGCCGTTAGACATGAGGTATTCCCCGGGGATAGGAGAACCGGCGCTACCCGTGACCGTGATGCCGTCAAATCCGCTTGCGGCCAGGCGCACACCCGTGGAAACCGTGGGGTCTACCGGCTCATCAAACGTCACCTGAACGCTGATATTTCGGCTATAGGCGCCGCTCGCAGACGGAGTAGCAGAAACAACGGATGGCGGCGTAACGTCTGTGAGCGTGCCCGTTTCAAAAGACCACTCATAGCCGCCGCTTGATATTCCGGTGAAAACTTTCGCGCCCTTGCTATCCAAAATATCTGCGGAGAGTGAAACGGTGTACTGTGCATTTTTTGTGGCGGAGCCTAAGAGCGCTTCCGGATCAAAGGAGAACGTCTTAAGGTCAGGCGTGAAAGCCACGGAAACCGCTGTGAGGGCTGCCGTCTTTCCGTCTGCTGAAGCGTAAATCTTTACGTTATTCGTATTCAGCGCCGTAGCGGTCACATCATCCGCGGTATCTAGAGTACCCTTGGTGTCATACCCCGTAATAAATGAGGGAATGTTCATCGCATCCTTAAACGTCACCATAATCTTGGTGTTTCTTGCCACGCCCGTTTCATTGCGCCTAGGGTAATGGTCACGTAAAGCTCCGCTTCCAAGTGCCCCCGAAAGCCTTTCCACAGAAACAGAACCGTTTGTAGTTCCGCCTCCGCCGCCCGTGGCACCGCCAAGAAGGTTAATAACGAAGGTAGTGATGCCGTACGCTAAAAGGATAATGACGAGTCCGATGACTGCAGAAGTAAGGATGCCCTTGGCTTTTTCTATAGCCTTAGGGTCTCCACTCGCCGTCATCCAAACAAAGCCAGCGTAAATAACCAAGATAAGGAAAATGACGCCAAGCACGCTCAGGAAAACACTGATGATGGTCCCTATGGTTCCCAAGAGATCAGCATTCCCCAGCCCCGCGGTTTGCCCCACGTCCGCAGTAGTAGTCACGATCTCCTGCGCACGCACTTCTCCCGCATAAAATAAAAATCCGGCCGCGCAAAAAAGGAGAGCCGTGAGAAACGAAGCGCGAAGTGTACGGAGTACCATAGATCACGGATATTTTACCGCAAAAATGGACGCACCCTCGCATGGATGTGGGGACAAACTCTGCTTACGCGTGCAATTTTTCTTGAATGCTTCGTTTAAGCTCAGGAAGACCCTGTTTTGTGACTGCAGAAACCAATGCTTCATCCGGTGCATGGAAGGAAAATTCTGCACCCGTGAGGAGATCACTCTTGTTGTACACCACAATCCGCGGACGATCGCTCAAACCTATCTCCGCCAAAATAGCTTCTACCACTTTCTTCTTTTCTTCTTGCTTCGGATCGGATACGTCGATTACTTCAAGGACGAGGTCAGCGTGCACAGCTTCAGACAGTGTGGAGCGAAAAGCCTTAATGAGGGACGGCGGCAAGTCCCTAATAAACCCAATGGTGTCAGATAGCAAAACGGAAGCCTGCATCTCAGGCAAATAAAGCTCCCCCATCCGGGTATCAAGCGTGGCGAACAATTTATCCACGGAAAGCTCCTTACGCTTGGTAAGCGCGTTTAAGAGCGCCGTCTTTCCGGCGTTGGTGTAACCCACCAGAGCTACCGTCTTCAGTCCGGCACGCGCCCGGCTCTTACGCTGTTCCGCTCGTCCGCCCTCATACGTCTCAAGCTTTTTCAAAATGGTGCGCTCGCGGTCACGGAGATGGCGCTTCATGACCTCCGTGTTTCCCTCTCCAGCTCCCCCGCGCGTGCCTGTTCCCCCGCGCTGGCGTCCAAGCTCTTCACTCATGTTGTAAATACGCGGACCCATATGACGCAGGCGGGCGAGCTCAATTTCCAATTTTGCTTCAGCGCTTGTGGCATGACGATCAAAGATATGGAGAATGAGATCAATTCTATCCCAGACCTTCATCTTCAAAGGACGCACTGCTTCTTCTAGGTTATAGAGTTGCCCCGGCTTCAAAATCTCGTTCACAACCAAAACATCCGCCCCAAGCGTTTTTCCGTCCGTTAAAATCTCCTGCACCTTCCCTTGCCCTATGAACGTATTGTAGTCGGGCTTGGAACGGCGCTGGATGGCTTTCACCACCGCAATCCCGCCGTACGTTTTAGTGAGTGCCTCCAACTCCTGCATTCGCTCCACCGCTTCGCTTTTAGGAACAGTGTAGTGAATAACGTCAGCCAGGATCGCTTTTTTGATATGCTTATCCATTCAAAAACTTTTCAGCCATTTCTTTAATACGGGATCCATCCACGAGACCTTTCAGTTCTTTGGCGAGCGCTCCGACAATTTTTCCTGCCTCAGCAGAAGTCTTGGCGCCCATTTCTGCGATCTTAGCTTTTACCTTCTCCTCGAGTTCTTTGTCAGACATCTGTTCAGGAAGATACTTCTCCAAAATCACGAGTTCTTCCCGTGCAGCTTCCGCTAAATCCTCACGTGCATTTGCCACAAAAGATTCAAGCGCGTCTTTAATCTTCTTGGCATCTGCTTTAATGACGGCAATCACCTCTGCATCCTCAAGCTCCTTATTGAGCTCAATGGCCTTGTTCCTAATGGAGGCAATGGCCATACGGATAACGCCAAGCGTCTTCATGTCCTTGCCCTTCATGGCAGCCTTCATGTCTTCACTTAATTGCTGTTGGAGATTCATATGGACATCATTCTAACGTATACGCCTAAAAACACAAAAGAGCCTTGCGGCTCCTTTCTGTTTACCGACCACCGTGCTTTTTAGCTCGGAGATCTTCTTCCTTAACCTTTCCGGTTTTCAGAAGATATTCACGCTTGGCGCCGAGTTCAAGGCGGCGAAGAGCGCTATCCCGGTTCTTGTTCTTGTTGCCATCGCGTTCAAAAAAACGGCTGGCGCGAACGTCCAAGACTTTACCGCTCTGTTGGAGACGGCGGGAGAATCGGCGGAAAAAAGCTTCAAAGCTTTCGCCTTTCTTTCGTTTTACTTCAATAGATGATGCCACAATATGTATTTACCCTCCTTTTCAAGGTTGGCAGAATGATAGCAAAGCCTCAGAAATTTGGCAAGTTTACCCCCATAAAAGTACAACGACCCCGGACGCAGATGCGCCGGGGCCGCAGGGATCGTCCTCGTGATGACGCTATGGCCGCGCGCTGCGGATGCGTTCGATCTCGATGACGTAGATGCCGAGACGCTCTTTGTCCGGCGGATAGATGTCGTGGAGGAGCTTGCTGACCTGGTCGAAGGTCATGCCGTCCGCCATGTGCCTGTGGTCTTCCGCGCCCATCATCGCGTCAATGCTCGCGTAGGAGCGGACCGCTTTGACGTTGACATCACACGTGTCGCTCGCGGACATGAAGTGAATGACATCCTCGGCCGCGATCTGACGAATGCTCGAGTATCCCGCACGCACCTCGAGGGTTTTCTTGCCGGACTTGATCTGCGCGAGAAGGCGGCCTTTCACGCGCATATTACGCTTCATGTCGATCTCCAGGTTATTACTCCACTGCTGCGTGGAGAAATTGGGGTGATAGGCCGCCGGCATCATGGCGTTCAGCACCCATCCGAGGCGCTGCAACACCATGATCTCCGCGACCGTGGGGACACAGTGAAGGTAGAGCTTCCTTCCGTACTTCAGGAGCAAGTACGGGATGTCGATCAGGAGCGCGGCGAACGCAGCCGGCGAGGACGCGACACAGGGCATGAGCTTGATCGGCTCGCCCTTCTTCGGGGTGCAGCCTGCCACTCCGACCACCGTACCGTCACGCGCCACGGCCACGAACACCAGCTTGTACTTGGCGTTCGGCTCGCGGGTGTGGCGACGGTCGTATCCACGATACAGCGCATCCACCCACGAATCGTCCACCCCGTTGAACTGGGGCGCGAGAATCGCGAGGATCAGTGCGCGTACCTGAGCTCCGTGCTGATCTTCGCTGAACTCGATGACCGAGATTCCGGCCCGATCTTGTTCATCGAGCGGGGCAGGGTCATCGAAGCGCTTGTAGATCATCACCTCCGTGATGTCGGACTTGTAGTGGCTCTCAGACTCGCCGGCGACGGAGTAACCCATTCGCCGGAAGAACCCGAAGGCTCGCGAATTCTGTTTGGCCACCGTCCCGTAGATCTGGCGGGAACCACGCTCGCGCGCGAATTGCTCGGCGTGACTGAGAAGCGCGGATCCGAGACCCGGGATCTTCTGAAAATCCGGCGAAACGATGAGCGGGCTCATCTTCGCCGTGCCCTGCTTCTTCACCACGAGGTGCACCATGCCGGCACGCTCTTCATCCACCTCCAGGATGAACATGTGCTGTTCCGCCGAGAAATGCCCGACGAGATCCTTTCCGCCCGCCATGTGCGCATCGAAGATGCGCTTGGCGTGAGCTTCATGGTCTCCATCGTACCAATCCTTGAGTGCCGCAGACATGAGCCCGCTCACGAACGAAAAATCGTCCGCGCGCGCCTCACGAATGGTCACTTCGTGCTGCCTCGTACCATTTTCGTCACTGGTCATGATCATCTCCGAATCCCACTGAATACGTGGTGTGCGTACTGTGCGTGGAATTAAATCAAAACTCGGACCATCCGAATTTTGACTGGCCACTTTATATCATTTTTTCCTGACCGTCAACCTACACGAGCTCAATTCGTATTCCAAGAACGCCGTGCTTTGCCTCGTCTTCTTTAGTGTAAAAGGTATAAATAAGTTCCTGCAGTTTTAGCTTATCTTCAACACCGAAATCTTCAGCTGAAAAATCAGCAAAAAGTGCAGGGAAAGTTTCGTAACGCAAAAGACCAACTACCCTAGCAGAGATAGTTTCTTCAAGCTCTGGCAGTCGTTTAAAAACTAGTGTATCGCCAAGATTGATCTGCTGACGCTTCTCGTCAAATAACCGACATTCAATCTTTTTTGTCCCAGCCTTGATAGCGTCAAATGGTTCTGGCTGGAGTTTCAATTCTTGGATCATACGCTCGGCTGCACTTCCACCTTTTCCTTGGCCACGGCTTTACGGGCACGGATTTCCAGCAGGCGCTTTTCTACTATACCCACCACCTTTTCTACGTCCACAATCTCCTGAGCGCCGCTTTCCATGTCACGGATGATAATGGTGCCGTCCAAGACTTCTTTCTGGCCGAGAATGATGGCAATCGGGGCCTTAAGCTTATCTGCAATTTCAAGCTGGGCCTTCAGGTTTCCTTTAGAGAAAGCTTCCGCTACATCAATCCCTGCCTCGCGGAAACGCTCAAAGGCCTTGAGGCCCTTGCGGCGAGCAGCTTCTCCCAACTGGCAGAAGAATACTTCACTTCTGCGGCGCGGATCAGGCAGCGTGCCGGCAGCTTTAGCCGCAATAAGAACGCGCTCCAATCCCATGGCAGCACCTACGGCTGCAGTATTCTCCCGTCCACCAAACAGTGGAATAAGTCCGTCATAGCGTCCGCCGCCGCCCAAGACCATAGAAGCACCCTCTTCCGTTCCGGGATTGGTGAGCGCTACTTCAAAAACTGTCTTGGTGTAGTAATCCAAACCGCGCACCAAGAAAGGATTCAGTACATACGGCACTTCTGCTTCATCCAAATATTCAAGCACCTTCATGAAGTGAGACTTGGATTCATCATCCAAGTAATCAATCATCTGCGGAGCGCCAGCTTTTAGTTCCTCCATGCCTGGTTCTTTAGAATCAAGCAGGCGGAGAGGATTGCGGATCAAGCGCTTCTGATCTGTTTCTGACAATTGCTTCTTGTGGAGTTTGAAATATTTTACCAATTCCGCCACATAAGCCTTCCGTGAAGAAGGTACGCCCAAAGAGTTCACCTGTACGGTGACATCCAGCCCCATGTCCTTACAGAAACGCTGACACATAAGGATAACCTGTGCATCAAGTACGGGATCCTCACTGCCAAGTGCTTCCAAACCAAATTGCGAAAATTGACGATAACGGCCAGCTTGTGGACGCTCGTGACGGAAGAACGTTTCACTGTACCAGAGCTTTACCGGCTGCGGCTGGTTCAACATGCCGTGCTCAATATAGGCGCGAGCAATAGATGCGGTGCCTTCAGGTCTAAGCGTCATGCGGACGCCGCCCTGATCCGTAAATGTGAACATTTCTTTCTCTACAATATCCGTCTCTTTTCCTACACCGCGTTCAAACAAAGAAGTCTGTTCAAGCGCCGGCAAACGAATGCGACCAAATCCGTACGCCCGAGAAAGTGAGCGCATGACGTCCTCCATCTTTTCCCAAGCAGCCTGTTCATCCGGCAACACATCCCGGAATCCGCGCAGCGTTTCAGGAACTTTCGATTTCTTTACGCTAGGCGCTTTAGGAGCCTTAGGAGCAGAAGGTTTTGAGGGCATAATGATTATTTTGAATACTGGTAATCTGGCGCCATGAAAGCTTGCGCCTTATCAATTGGCAAACCGCGGATCCACACCCGTCCCACGAAATTTGCCTTAGGTACAAACCCGAAGGCACGAGAATCCAAGCTCGCATCGCGGTTATCTCCCATGAGGTAGTACTCGTTCTCACCCAGAGTGACAAGGTCTTTGCCGATCGTAGGTTCTGTCAGATACGTCTCATCAAGCGCCGTACCATTTGGGAACTCGGCATTATAAATGGTCACGTGACCGTCACGTACCTCCACCTTTTCTCCCGGCAAACCAATAACACGCTTGATGTAATACTGTCCTTCGTTTCCCGGTGGATGAAAAACCACAATCTCTCCGCGCTCCGGCTCTCTAAATCTGTACGTCACTTCATCTACAATAAGATATTCGTTGTCATGAAAATTCGGCTCCATGCTCGCTCCCTTTACAATGAACGGCAAGATAAGGAAGTGTCTGGTGATCACAATAATGACCAGTGCCAAAACAGCTATCTGTACGATCTCCAGTCCGAACGTAGCCACGGCTCCAAGCGTTGGGCCGAGTGCCTTTTCAAATGCATTTGCTGTCTCTTCTTTCGTTCGGCGGCGAAATATCATAGTGACATGAGAATAGCATGAAAATTCCTGGTGGACACAGCTGGGCTCGAACCAGCGACCTTTGCAATGTGAATGCAACGCTCTAACCAGCTGAGCTATGTGTCCTTGGTCGAAGTACATTTTATATGACTTTTTGGGATTTGTCGAGCCCTTTCCTTCTTGCGGGTTTCCTTCTATACTCCCTTTACAGATGGTCTTGTCCCTCTTTTTTTGGTGTTGCCGTATGCATGAACTTCAGGAACCAGAATCCATAAACCTTCTCAAGCCTCACACGGAACATTTCGCGTCCGCGCCGGTGGTGGAGCCCGCAAAGCCCCGCCGGAAGTTCTTTTCTTTGCGCTTGCGCTTAGCGCTCCTTGGCGGCGCACTCCTTTGCGTCAGCGCTTTTGTGTTCTCCGCCGGCATTGCCCGCACGGCACCGCAGGAAGACGGCCAGCCGCTCTCGCTGTTCGCTTCCCTCTCACGTCTCGTATTAGCGGGAGAAAAATCCGTGGCCGGAGAAAGTGATGATCGTATTAATATTCTTCTCTTAGGTATTGGCGGCGCCGGACATGACGGTCCAGAGCTCACAGACACCATTATCTTTGGCAGCTTCAAACCCTCTACTAAAGAACTTGGGCTTATCTCCGTACCAAGAGATCTGACCATTAATATCCCTGGCTACGGCTACCGGAAGATTAATGCTGTAAACGCACTGGCGGAACAAAACAAAAAAGGAAGTGGCCCGGCAGCCACCGCAGATACCATCTCAGATATTCTGGGCGAACCGGTTCCCTATACCGTAAAAATTGATTTCGGCGGATTCGCTGACGTGATTGATGCGTTAGGCGGCGTAAACATCTACGTAGAAAAAAGTTTTACGGATACCACCTATCCGCTAGATGATGCTATGGGAAGCGTGCAAACCGTTTCTTTCACAGAAGGCTGGACACAGATGGATGGCAAGACCGCACTCGCCTACTCCCGTTCCCGTCACGGAAATAACGGAGAGGGTTCAGATTTTGCGCGTGCCGCACGCCAACAAAAAGTCCTCATGGCGGTCAAAGATAAAACGCTCTCGCTTGGCGTCCTCCTAAACCCTGGAAAACTTTCCCGCATCATTGGCACCATCACGAGCAACATCCAGACAAATATTTCCGCCATTGAAATGGTAAAGCTCGCCAAATATATTCCGGATATTTCTCCGGAGAAAGTGGCGCTCCATGTGCTTGATACTGCCGGAGGCTCTCTCTATGAAACGCACGTGAATGGCGCGTACGTCATTTTGCCGTACAAAGAAGATTGGAGTGATCTGAAGCTCCTGGCCCAAAACATTTTCAAGACGGAAGATACCGCTGGCGCCACTGTCCTCACGCACGCCACCGCACAGGCAGAAACGGAAGTTCGCCTGGAAGTACAGAACGGAACGCTGACCACGGGACTCGCGGGAGGCACGGCAGAACTCCTGCAGAGCTCCGGCTTCACCGTAGTGGATGTGACAAACGCCAAAGACCGTACACGGAACACCACGGTCATTTATGACTTCACCAACGGCGCAAAAGATGACGAACTTCGGGCCCTCAAAGACTATCTTCACGCTGAGGTCTACGTGACAGAAAAGGGCTATGTGAACTCCCGTGCTTTTGTCCCGGATAAGGTGGTAAGTGAGGATACATTCAAGGATCTGCCAACAACCAAAGAAAAGATTGACTTTCTCGTCATTTTAGGGCAAGATTCATCGAATCTTGTTTTGCGTTAAAACCTCTA
>JAHFIZ010000024.1:0-378 GCA_023246145.1 Candidatus Uhrbacteria bacterium
ATGAATCTCGAGCGCAATCATGTCGCTCTCATAAGAAAAGAAGGCCACTCTATTTCCGCAAACCGTCATTTCCCCGTGAACGTCCATGAGCGCCAATGGCAGTACGCGCGTTTCAAGATTCGGCAATTGGGGAGTCTTCTCCGGATACTCTGTAAAAATAATCGCTCGGATCTTTCTCGCGCGCTCGGTCAGCCCTGATCTATGTTCTTCCGTAGCGCTTGGATCATGCAAAGCTAAAAAAGCATCAAGCCCAATGAGCTGCAAAATATCTTCGCCCATCACCTCATACTCTCTCTGCAATTCTCGCAGCCCCTTCACGCCTTCCTTGTACCGGACTCTTGGCTGCGGGCCCTGCGGGTTATAGAGAACCGTGAGCAT
>JAHFIZ010000024.1:388-12550 GCA_023246145.1 Candidatus Uhrbacteria bacterium
CTAGAGTGGCAGCTTCCCGCATGCGCTCCTGCACCTTTTGCTCTTCCATTTTGAGAAGCGAAAGCAATCGTTCTGGTGATTGCGGAAAATAACGCTTACCCTGATCTGTTTCGCTTTCCAGGACAAATCCACGTTCCGTCAGCTCCTCTAAAATGTCATAACACGTACCGCGCGGAATATCGGAAGCCATGGCGAGCGCTGGCGCAGAACAACCCGCATGTGAAAGAAGGGCGAGATATACTCGTCCTTCTTTTTCATCTAAGCCGATAGTTTTTAAACCATTGAGGATGTCATCCATCATAGTGAAGCGCCCCGGAGCGCCTCCCACGTTTTTTCCGCTGTTGTTTCCCAAGTAAAATGCCGAGCTCGTTCTTCTCCTTTGGCAATGAGCTCCTGGCGATACGCCTCGTCAAAAAGAATTCGCTCAAAAGCATTTCTGAATCCCTCTGTACTTGATGACGGGACAAGAAGCGCGGCGTCATGAGCAATCTCCCGGAAGACCGGAATATCACTGGCTATCACGGCCGTGCCGGCTACCATGGCCTCAAGCACAGGGAGGCCGAATCCCTCCCAAAGTGATGGGAAGACAAAGGCGCGTGCGCCGGACATGAGTGGTGGCACGTCAGTATCCGGTACATAGCCAAGGAAGAGAACGTCGTCCTTAAAGATGGAAGCGTCCGCCATCTCTTTGAGCTCTCTGAACCCGTAGCCGGGCGATCCCGCAAAGACAAGCTTCAGCGGATGGCCCACGCCCAGTTTTTCTTTCAGGAGCAAAAAAGCTTTAAGAAGTGTGCGGACATTTTTCTTTTCTTCTACTCGGCTAACAAACAACAGATACTGACCGCCCGTCAGCCGATATTTCTGTTCCACTGAGGAAACTTCTTCAACAGTCGGTTTGTGAGAGAACGAAGGAGCAAGCGGAGTTACGATGACACGGTTAGGGTCAAAAGAAAATAAACTCACCAGATCCTGTTTAGTAGTTTCACTCACCGCCAGAACGCGCTTAGCCAAACGTTTGACGCGCTTAATGGAAAGTTCCTGCCGGGCTCTTCCCTTAGCATCGTAGGACTCGGGGAACCGTCGAAACGCTACATCGTGAACCGTAGAAACAACGCTCGCTGAACCAGGAAAAAAAGGAATTTCGTGAGCCGGTGAAAAAAAGACCGTTGGCGGATGCAGAGTGAGCTCGACCGATAATCTGAGATGCGTCCAACCCTTGGGAAGAAAAAAGGGAAGCTCTTTCCAAGACCAGCCAGAAGGGATTTCAAGCTCTTCAGGTTTAGGTTTGGCGGCGTACAAGATGACGTGCTCGCCCCCTATGAGCGGCTGTTTCATCATGGCTAAAAGCAACCGTCTGACGTAATTCTCTACGCCGGTTGGCCTATCCTTAAGCAGCGCGCTTGCATCGATGCCGTAGGTTTTCATGCGGTCTACGTGTTAAACAAGCTCCTCTTATACGCTTCCAAGTTCTCCAAGGCAAGCCCCGTACCCTTAGCCACACAAAGCTGCGGGTCATCCGCAATATACGTAGGCACGCTTGTAGCTTCCGCAATCAGGCGATCAAGATTGCGCAGCTGGGCCGAACCACCGGAGATCACAATACCCTTATCCATAACGTCAGCGGAAAGTTCCGGCGGCGTGTCATGCAGCACTTCTTTCAGTGCCGTAATAATACCCTCAAGGAGCGGCTGAATGGCTTCCGTTACGTCATCACTCGTGACTTCAATAATTTTCGGCAAACCCGTAATCATGTCTCGTCCTTTAATTTCCATTCTGAGCTTCTCTTCCAGATACATGGCAGATCCCACCTTGATCTTCATATCCTCCGCTGTGCGCTCGCCAATAGCCAGGTTATACGTACGGCGCACAAATTCCATGATGGCATGATCAAACTTTACTCCGCCAATTCTGACAGAAGTAGAAGCCACAATACCGCCCAAAGAAATGACGGCCATCTCGCTTGTACCTCCCCCAATTTCCACGATCATGTGTCCATTAGGGCTGCCAATAGGAATATTCGCTCCAATAGCGGCTACTACTGGCTGCTTAATAATGTACGCAGCTTTAGCGCCAGCAGACAGTGCAGCATCAATAACGGCACGCCTCTCTGTAGAGGTAATACCGCCCGGCACAGCAATCATCACTTCTGGACGAAAAATTCTCACTCCTCCAAGTGCCTTATTAATAAAATACCGAAGCATGGCTTCCGTAGTCCGGTAATCCGCTATGACACCGTCTTTTAAAGGACGGCGAGCAATGATGGTATCCGGAGTTCTGCCAAGCATGTCCTTAGCTTCCTTCCCTACGGCGAGAACCGTTTTATCTGCTTTAGAAATAGCAACAACGGAAGGCTCATTAATAATGATCCCCCGCTTTGGAACATAAACAAGAACAGTGGTAGTTCCAAGATCAATTCCTATTTTTTTGCCGAACATACTTACAAGCGGATGCGGAAATGCCTGTCTGTGTCTAAGACGGTTTCAACGTGATAAACCTTATCACCCCAGTATTTCTGGTCTTCGGGAGGCTCCGCGTCCTTGAGCGTGGTACCAAAATCAAGGTTGAGCGTCAAAAGGTTATCCCGTCCGCCCACCTGCTTAAAGGTGGCCAAGTCATAATCACCCCGCTTAATAGCGGAAACTACGGCCGGCGGAAGGTCATAGGTAAAGGAAAGGGTTCTTGTCTCCCCCAGTTCCACGGCGGTAAAAGCACCAAAGCTGGTCATCCCGAGTTCAGTGGCCACATCCACGGTATCTGGCGTGCGGCTGGGGTCACGCGAGATGTCATTCTGCAAAGAACCTTCGGAAGAAACAAAGGTGGAACCGAGCGGTGCGTAGACGCGCGCATACGTGCGGTAACGCGTGGTGCGCCAGTCATACTTGGTACCCGTGTTGTGATATTCAATACTTGTGGTGGCCCTGTAACCGGAAGCATACGGCTTGATGCTGTACGTAATGTGCCGGTCAACCAAAGGATCTGTTTTTAAAGCGCCAAGATTGGCATCAACCGCCATAACCAAATCATCAGACTGCGCCGGGTTCAAAACGCCGGCCCAATCGGAGTCCACAAGTGAGGCCTGGGTTCGTGCATCAAAACTCATGAGCGCGATTTCCTTCTTTTCAAATCCCGCGTGCATAATCTTGAAAAAGTCTGTCCAGCGGGAAGGTGGCAATGCCATGAGGCGGTGCACCATCTCATCTGTCACTTTACTCACAATCTCCTTGCGCTGTTCCGGCGGCTTGCCGTCAATGTCATACTGCTGCTCCACCTGGTATTCCAGCTCATCTGCAATATTCTCACTCGTAAATGTTTGATCCTCTACGGTGATAGGTCCAACAAACTCAAGGACGCGAGAAATAAAACTCGGCGTAATGCCCACTACTCCGCTGATTTCAGGAATGGGCTGGCCGCCAAAACCTATTTCCTGGCGGAACAGCTGCGTAGCGTCTTTTGCGGTCTGCGTAAAATCCGGTGACCAAGCGGAGTCTCTAAAATACCACTCCGGAATGAGGTATTCACGCAAAGCATGCGGCGGCGTCACAAAATAATCGTCATGCCCCTCTACAAATTTATCCACGTTATAAGAGTCATCCGTGACCATGGTTTCAATGTCTCCATTTTTTATGGTCATGAGTCCGTACACACCAATAAATCCCCCGCCTGGTCGAATTTCGTCATTATTCAAAAATAACATCAGGAACTGTTTCTCATGACCGAGCCCGGCGTACTCCGGCGCAATAGCCGCAAATGGCACAATGATATCAACCGCAGTAATAAGTTCCGGTAGTTTCTCCTTAAGCGGCGCAATAGCATTTTTAAACACCGGAGAAAGATTTAGCTCATCCAAACGGTCCAAATCCTGACTGGCAAGCCGGAGTTTAATCTGCATTTTTCGCAGATCAGGCAAAGACGCAGCCAGAGACTGTAACAAAAGCTCTTTTTCATCACTCGTTAAAGACGAGTAGGAGCGGCTTTCACTGGAACCGGTCACCTCTCCCACCACACCGCCCGCACCCTGCACGGCTTTAGCGGATTCAAGAAGAATATGCAGTCCGTCTTCTACCGCTACCGCAGTTTCCAGTGCAGCATCCACCGTAGCCTTTGCGCCCTTAATCTGATCCCCCACTACCGGGAGAGGTTCAAGTAAAGCAAAATATTCTGCGCCGGATTGTAAATTTGTGAGCGCGGTTATGACTCCGGTCAGCGCGTCCGCACCAGCGGAAATATCTCCGTCATCAAGCGCGGTCTTAGCCTGTTCTCCGAATGCTTTCAGTTGCAGTCCGGCCTCAAGTACGCGCACAATTCCTATGCCGAAATACACACCAAGACCAATGATCAGAAGAAACGCAATGACAAAAAATCCTCGTCGGACTACTCGACGATTCTTTTTCTTCTGAGGGGGTGGCGGCAGAATGACCCTTGGGGAAGGAAGCGGCGGAAGATGGACCCACGGATCATGCCGCGGAGAAAGGAAATTTGCAGAGCTCATTCAGCGCTCATTGTATCACGAAGCGTGCGGACTCTGCGCGCTACTTCATGTAGGAACGAAGCACTTCTGAACTCACTTTAGCTTTAGCGAAAACTTCTTTTCGTTTGGCAAAGGCGCGCCAAAAAAGACGCGGAGAAGCAAAGAGCATTTTACGCGTTTCCCGTTCAAACAGCATGGCGTATATGAGTCTTGTACCCTCTTCCAAAAGCAGTCTGGGGAAAGCCCTAAAAGCATCCGCACAGGTCAAATTTTTTACGAGAAGCAACAGCTGATTACGTGTGCTGAGCGCAGCCAAAAACGGACGGCGGCCGCGGCGGTCAGTTAATCTCTGCCACAGTGAACGCTTTTGCGCGCCGTACACTCCACGGTAATGCCAAGCCTTAGCAAGCGGCGCAAACCGGCTTTCAAACCCCGCGCGCCGGAGCCTCAGCGCCAAATCACAATCCTCCTTATAGGCAAAATAATCGTTATCAAACACTTCAGAATCTACAAGTACGGATAAAAGCGCGGAAGCTCGGTACATGACTATGGTCCCTGTGGCACCAATAATATCCGTCTGCGCATCATACTGACCGGCGTCTAATGCGCCCGCGCCCCTATCTTCCAAACGCCAAGAACGCGTAAGCTCAAGGCCGGTAGTATCAAGCACATCCGATTTCACCGGAAGCCCTACGCCTTCTTCTTCATTGCTTGGCGGAAAAAGACGGTAAATTTTTGGCTGAACGGCGGCTACGTTTTCATTCTCTGTCAACACTCGCGCCATCTCTTCAATCATCCGGGGATCCAGAATCATGTCCTGGTTAATGAGCACAATAGCTTTATTCTTCAAATCCTGCCCCATCCACTTTTCAAACGTAAATTTAAAAAGTTGGTTATGCCCGCCGGTGAATCCCAGATTCTTCACGTTTCTCGCCACAATGGCATGCGGATAGTGCCCCTGGAGATATGCCACGGATCCGTCTGTGCTTCCGTTATCAACTACGCGGACAATCAATTCCTTTTTTGTCTGCGCATCAAATGAGGCAAAAAGATCTGGGAGATACTTCTCGCCATTCCAGCTTAAAACGTGAGCCACGATATCCATATTACTTGGTGCGTGAAGAAGCGTGCTTCTTTGTTACATTAAAACCGAGATACTTGCCAAGCATGAGCCGAGTCTGCGCATCAATTGCCGGAATAGCGCCAAAGAGAATGAATGTTACCGGCAAAAGAAGCCACTGGAGAAGCATGGTGATCCAGCGGAGCTTGTGCGTAGCGGTAGGACGCGGCGGCATGAGCATGAAGCTGAGTGCTCCCATGACAAAGGTTCCGGCAGTGGCCGCGCGCATCATGAATTCAAGCGTGGTGGGAGAATTCACCACAAGCGCGCTTGTAGCGTCATGAATAGTGATGAACGGCAGGTAACCAAGAATAAACATAAGAAACGGTGCGCTAGCCCAGGTCAGCATTCCCTCAAAATGATAAAAGAGGTAACGCATTTTGGTGAGCCGCGGCAACAATGGATGCTTTCTGAACTGGAGCACCATGTAGGGAATATGTTCCACACCCCACGCCCAACGGCGCTGCTGCTGATAAAGCGCTAGCAAACTCTCCGCATAGGTTCCACCAGAAACGGTATCCATGGAAACCGGCAAGAAAATAGGCGTTACGCGGTAGTCTCCGTCATAGCGTAAAAGCGCCTGCATGAAGATGCGGGAATCTTCGCTAACCAAATCCGGCTCCCAAAAACCCACATCCACGAGCATGCGCCAAGGCATGGAGTGAGAAGAGAACGTCCACATGCGCTCTGGGCGGACAATTTCAGACAAGAGCCAGAAGGTAGTACCAAAAGCCGCAATACGGACTGGTGCCGTGGCGCTCCAGATATTATTTGAAAACAGCGTCACCGGCTGATAAGAAGAACGGGTGGGATTCGGCTCTGTTAAATAGAGATAAGCCAACCGCGCAAAATATTGCTCATGTGCCACCGTGTCCACATCAAAAGCAGAAACCACAATATCGTCATACGGGATCCCCAGAGAATCAATCTCCCCCTGAAGAACCGTAGCCATGTGCTTCAGGTTAGATCCCTTTCCAGGAATCTCCCCAGGTATGTCTTTAGGGTGGATGGTAAAGAACAATTTGAAAAACTTTCCCTCGTAGCGCTCCTGAAGAATTTTCTGACAAGTTTTAAAATGTGCCTGATCCCGCTCTTCTCCGCCAAAAACTACAATGATGCGGTCTGTCCGGTACTTCGCCCTAAGGAGAGAGGCGAGCGCCTCTTCAAGAATAGGCAGCTCCTCTTTATACGTGGGCAGCATGATGACGTGATACACCCGCTCGTAACCTTGAACCTCCTGCACTTTCTCCCACCAATTAACGCTCAACGTTTTCCTGTATGACGCGTAGGAAGCAATAACGTGGATGACAAAATAAAACACTCGGAGCATCCAGTACAAGTCAAAAACGATGATGAAAATAATCGCCAAAGTAGGCGTAACCAGCGACAAGACCACGGACAACACGAGCACTGACCACACTAATAGTCCAGGAACAATTTCCCAAAAGCGACTCTTTCCGTATTGGCCAAAAGACTGTGGCATAGCTATTTTCGCCTAAGCGCGTCACGTTTTGCCGCAGTAATGTGCGGAGTGGTGGTATAGGCAGGCAAAGCAAAGGATCGTGGAACAAGCTCCTCCGTCAGCGGATCATGTTTGATCACAAAAAGAGGCAGCTTCCCCGCGTACCCCCAAGCATTCGCAATCGCATACACCGTGCGGAGCGCCGTAGCAGAGCCCTCGCCCTCCGTCACCGCAATACCTGTTAACGCCTGAGGCGTAGTCCCTGCTGCGTGAAGATATTCCAAAATCTTCGCCAAGAAAACTTCGCTCGTAGCAGAAAATGTCTCAGGCTCTTTCACCCAAGCAGCGCTAACTTCTGTTTTCAGAAAAAGTCCGAGCGTCAAATGCTCTATATCCTGACCGTTCACGTAAAGCATCATACGGGGCGCTCCGTTTTATCCACGAGCACCACGCGCCGCCCCTGCAAAATAGAAGACAGGAACCTGTCACCCACGTCTGAACGGTAATCAAACTCCTCCCGCGGCATGTAGGTATAGTTCACCTCTCGGCCAATCTCTCGCTCAAAAGCCGTGATGGCCTCCTGTACGGCCTCAGGCGCAATCTCTCCTATCACAAGCACGTCTGTAGGAATATTTGCTACTTCCGTAAACCGTCCGGTTAACACCAAGAGATCAAGCCGGCCTTTGGCGCGCAAAAATTCAATCAGGGATGCATTCATGAGGACCGCTGCCTTTTTCATGACCGCACGCAAATCATCAAAAAGCGGAAATTCACTGTCCGCTTTGTAAAAGCGTTTATTCTCTTTTCCGCCTTCATCATCAGCATCTTTTTCAAGCGGCACCGGAGAAGCGTCTGCCTCCACCGCGATCACTATTCCAATATCCAATAAATTCTTGAGCTCTCGGCGCACCGCATTAATCTGTGCATCCACTCTTCTTGCCAGTTCTCTTACATAAAAAGGACGCTCAGCGTTCTCAAGAAAGAGTCCAAGGAGACGTGCCCGTGTGCGCGAACCGAAGAGCTGTTCAATACGGAATGGTGGAGGGGAGGAGGGGGTATCCATAGATGCCACAATTTGAGTATACTGTATCTCGTAATCCTCTTCTTAGCAATCATGACTGACTATAAAAGAGGCGTAAAAACCGCTGAAACGAGCGTAACTCCGCCAAGAACTGACCACGGAGTCCGAACCGTTCTCCATACTCTCAAAGACGAAAAAGGTTCGGTCTTCGGACTTTTTGACGTTGAGCTTAAAGATGAAGCTGGCCGAGAGAAAATCCTGCATATCGGCGCAAGCCACTTGGAGCACCTAGCCGAAGAACTCTCTGGAGATGTAAATCCACCCAGACGGTTTGAACAGATGCTGGCAGAATTAAATACTGACCTCCTGAAAGCCGCAGATGAAGCGGGACTAAAAGCTGATCGTTTTCACGGAACCGTGGGCATCCAGACCAAGGATCAAATTTTTATTTCCGGTATAGGAAAAGTATCCGCACTCTTTCTCCATAAAACCGCTGACCGCCGCTATAGCGTCTATGAACTGGACGCGCAGTTCCATGAAGGCAGAGTACCGGAGGAAAAACGATTCTTCCTCACCATTTTAGACGGAGAAATTCATCCAGGAGATGTTTTTTACGCTGCCACTCCGCTTTCTCCTCACGCCCTAGGCGCAAATGAGCTTCATGACATCTTGGTCACCCTTCCGCCACAGGGCGCCCTGTCCCGCATCCGGCAGTTTGTTCCCCCGTCTTTGGCTTATGCGGCGATTGGTTTTTCTTTTGCGGAAAATAAAGATGCCGGCGGTCCACCGCGCAAAGCAAATCCTATCGGGTCTCTGGAAGCGCTCCAAACCTCAAAAGAACAAACCGCTACGGTGCTTGGAGAATCAAATGCTGAACTCTCAAATCTCGTAAAAAATCTTGCTCTTGCCGCCAGAAAAAAACTTTCCTCCCCGGGAACAAAAGGCGTGCTCGCATTTTTTAAGCGTGGACTCTCTGTTGCCGTACAGTCTGCAGCCAAAATTTGGGAAGAAATTGCAAAACTCGCTTCAAACATCTTCCTCTCTGCCAAAAAATCTCAAGGCACGGGAGATCGCACGTCATCATTCACGCCCAAACGCAAGCTCATGTTGGTTTCTCTCCTGGCCGTCCTTGTTATAGGAGCTAGTCTGCTCTTCCTCACCCGGGGAAATAAAGAGAAAGAAAAAGAAGAGGCGCTATTCACCTCTACGGTAGAACAGGTTGAACAGCGCATGCTGGCCGCGGAGGCCAGCCTCATCTACAGAAATACGGAAGAAGCACATACATCTCTCCTTGAAGCAGGCACTATCCTTGAAACGCTACCAAGGGATACCAGCGAGCATACGAGCAAGGCGCAGGAACTGAGCACCAAGCTAGCCCAGCTGCAGGATAAAATCCGCGGCATCACCACGGTTGCTCCTCAGGAGCTGGCGGCTCTCTCAAACGGCAGTCCGTTTACGAGTGCGGTCAGCATAAGCGGGAGAACCTACACGTTTGCTAATAACCTTGACGTCTATCGCCTGGATGGACTCTCTACCTCATTTGTAAAAGAAGATGGTAGCAAGGGAACCCTGGAGGCTATTAAAAGCGCTGCCCCGGAAGGCGCCAACGCGCTGGTACTTGATACCGGGAAAAATCTAGGAAGAGCAGACTTCACCGGAAAAACGCTGAATCCCCTCGGAAGCGGCACAAACGGCATGCTCTCCGTGGAAGACATTGTGACCTACAGCGGAAATCTCTACGCCTTAAGCGCGAAGAGCGGACAAATTGTGAAAATGCGTCCGCAGGGAAACGCGTATGAAGCCGGAACTCCTTGGATCATCACGAGCAGTTCAGATTTGAGCGGAGCGCGCGCTCTCGCCATTGACGGAGATATTTACGTGCTCACAGGAAACAACATTATCAAGTTCAGGAGCGGCAAAGAGACAGATTGGCCGCATGCCACCATTGACCCAGCGCTCGTAAATCCTGCAGACATCTGGACGGATCTGGCGAGCAAGTATCTCTACGTTCTTGATCCTGGCGGTTCCCGTATTGTGGTCTTCAATAAGGAGTCCGGAAATATTGAAGCGCAGTACACCACGGAAGAACTGAAGAATGCCGTAAGTTTCATTGTGGAAGAGAATGCAAATAGAATCATCTTCATCACAGGCAACAAAGCGCTCGCCTTTACTGCTGACCATTTGGTGAAATAGAAATTAAAAAACGAGCCCTTACGGACTCGTTTTTTAATTTGATCGTGAGTGGTTACTTCAAAGTCACCTTAGCACCAGCAGCTTCAAGCTTAGACTTCATGTCATCAGCTTCTGCCTTGCTTGCACCTTCCTTTACAGCCTTAGGAGCTGCATCCACGATATCCTTAGCTTCCTTGAGGCCAAGACCCGTGATCTCACGTACGGCCTTGATCACGTTGATCTTGTTGTCTCCAGTAGACGTAAGTTCAACCGTGAAAGAAGACTGTTCTTCTGCGGCAGCGGCGCCAGCAGCTGGAGCAGCCATCATCATGGCAGGAGCGGAAGCTGAAACACCAAACTTTCCTTCCAATACCTTTACGAGTTCTGCGAGATCAAGTACGGACATCTTTTCGATGGTTTCCACCAAAGATGCGAACTTAGCAGGAACCTCTACGGACTTCATTTCATCTGACATAGAATTGATATTAAACTTTCTTTTCTTGAATAGCACCGAGTACCGTCACCAGTCCGCGGAGGTTTCCCGCAAGGACATTCACAAAACCAGAAACCGGAGCGTTCAGGGATCCTACCAACTTCTGGAGGAGCTCCTGCTTAGAAGGAAGGGATGCCAGCTGAACTACTTCAGCCTCAGTCATCACTTTGCCTTCAAGGACGCCGAGGATAAGCTTGATGGTGTCTTTCTCTTTAGAAAGTTCCTTCAAAAGCTTTGCCGCGGATACCTCATCGCCGTAGCCGACTGCCGTCAAAATCGATCCTTCGAGTTTGTCTTCAGTCAAACCTTCAATTCCTGCATCAAGGGCAGCCTTGGCAAGGAGCGTCTTTTTGGCGATAAACACCTCAACGTTCCTTTCCTTAGCCTTCACGCGGAGCTTGTCAGCATCTTCCATGGTAAACCCGGAAGTCTCTGAGAAAGCGGCCGCCTTCATGGTGCGGAAACGATCAGCGATCTTTGCCACGATGTCGGCTTTTTGAGCACGTGTCTTTGGCATAAGACCTAAAAAAATAATAGCGGCCATTTAAGCCGCAGAACATATGAAACAGGCTGTTTTTAGCGCTATTTCATCGATTTTCTCGACGGGGCTTACTCCCCGTTTGGGGAAACCCGTGTTCTACGAATTCGATGGTGCGCAAATAGTAACAAACACAAAGCCCGAGGTCAAATCCCACGAACCCTAGGACAATTTCCCAATTTGGCGCTCTACTTCCCTGTCTATAGCCTCAAGCTTCCGTGAAAGAGCGTGGATGTCCCCCTGAAGGCGGCGGAGATCCTTAATCACCTTAGGATGCGTCTTCTGCCGGTGCTTCCAATACAGAGCCCAATCCGCACGGATGTGTTTCTGCAGCATGAATACCGTAAAGACGCTCGCTATGAGTAGGAAGATGCCAAGGAGTCCGAGGAGGACGTACAGAATGGCATGGATAAGCACGTTCAAAGCATCACTCAAGAACGGCTCAAAGGAAGAGGCTTGCGGCGCAACTACTGGCTGCTCTATAGGTGCTGCCGGAGCTTCCAAGGTAAAGGTTAATGGCACCGCGGACACGGTATTGCCGGCGCGATCCACTGCTTCAACCACAAGCGTTTTCGTGCCGCTCGTTTCTTTTGGCAGCGTATAGGTGCTTCCCTTGGTAATCGTGGCAGTATCTATCTTCGCTACTTCAGCACCGTCAATTTTCACGCTGTAGTGGTCGAGCCCGGAAAGCGCATCGCTCGACAAACTATTGAAGATAATAGTCGGTGCTTCTGCCGTAATCACGCCAGTCTGCGACAACGAAACCGCAAACGCCGTTGGCGCCACGGTATCTACCTGGAATTTGAAATGCGCCGTTGCGCCCCAGCCTTTTTCATTCTGGAGCTTAATGTGGAAATACCATACGCCATCGTCCACATCCGAATATGT
>JAHFIZ010000025.1 GCA_023246145.1 Candidatus Uhrbacteria bacterium
GTCAGACAGCCTGACTATTCATGGGGTTTCAAGAAATAATGACCTTCCGGTAGTTCATTTTGAAAGTGGAACGGCCATTTCTGCTTCGCTGAACCTCTCCGCAAGTGAAGCTGCAGCCTTCCTGCCGAGCGACATCCCTCTGGTTTACCCAGGCACGGCGGCAATATTTAAGGAAGCCTCAGAAAAAGGCCTCTCTATACTCTTTGGTGAAGATGCACACGGCTTTGTGTATGCCCTAGTCATTGAGAACGGCAATGTAAGCAAAGAAAATCTAGAGTCATTCGTACAGGAAGGGCTCCTTGTACCGTCTATTATTGCCGAGCCTTTTGAAAAAGACGGCGCCACGACCTACACCGAACTTCGATCCGACAAAGATATAGTCCTTTCTACGACTTCAGATGGAAATTTCACCCTCACCACCGCCCGTTCCAAGGAAGGGGAGGTGGTTAGAGCCACGCAGACACCGCATAGCCTTATACTGAGCAACCGCGATGTGCAGATTGATACTTCCGCCACCACTGCCCCAGACGTTTGTCTAAAGGGGGCTAGACAGTTTGTCCTTCCAGAGAAACTTTCCCACTTCCTGCCTGAAGGTACGCTCATTACGAGTGCCACACTTGATAATTTCTTTCCGGAGACTAAAGAGATTGCTTTCAAAAATACCGTCATGAGAATCTGCTGGTAAAGAAGTGAATAAAGTGTGGATAAGTACAGATTTCTGTGCACAAATTGTTCTCACGCATAAGAGCCTGACCAGTTTCATTATCCACAGCAAAATACGATTTGGCTAACCTTAGATAACAAACGGGTGTTTACAATTTGTACTCAGGCTTCTATCCTTAGGAAGTAATCGTTCTTTCTAAAACTTCGGCTCTGTAGTGATACAGAGCATGACACGGGGAAATTTTCCGAAGCCCCACATACCTTCGGGAAGTACCTCACCTGCGCTACTAGGTTTTTGGCTTAGGGATTGATTACGGAGGAGATAGCAAATCCCGAAACCAATAATGGGGTAGAGCAGGTTGTCAGTCGGTTTGGCTGGAATGTAGGAGGGATGTTGAGTTCTGCGGTGGTCAGACCACCATAGAACCCAGCACCCCAAGATACGCTCCCCCAAACCAATTTAGAGGCACAACAGCAGGGATGCAGAAATACAGCCTTCGCGACCGTGCCTCTTTTCTTTTTCTCACCTTTCCTTTATTGTCTTAGCTACTACATTCTTTGTTGAACCTTGTATGTTTACGAAAAAAGCTCTTTCACCGGCCTTCGTTGAGGAAATGAAGACCTTGTTGCTCGCAGAAAAAACCAAGCTTGAAACCGAGCTGTCCCATTTTGCACACCGCAACCCTAAGGCGGACGGCGTTTTTGAAGCCAACTATCAGGATACCGGTAGTGACGAAGGCGAGAATGCTTTTGAAGTGGCGCAGTTCAGCGACAACCTCTCCCTTGAACAAGAGCTTGAAGGAGGCCTCAAGGACGTCACGTCTGCTCTTAAAGCAATAGAAAAGGAAACCTACGGCGTGTGCAAATACTGCAAACAACAGATTTCTGAAGAACGCCTGCGCATTCGCCCTACTTCTACCTCCTGCGTAGCCTGTAAAAAGACCCTTACCCAAGAGCTCTAAATTGTGAAGCGGCTGTTCCTCCTCATCCTTGCCGTAAGCACAGCCGACGCGGTTTTCAAATATCTCGCTGTTCGTTCGCTACCGCCCGCTGATCAGTCACACCTGTTCTTTCTCATAGATCTCGCGCTTCACAAAAATCCGGGCATTGCTTTTGATATCCCGCTACCGTTTGTAGTCATTCTGCCGCTCACCGCGCTCATCTGCGGCATCTTTTGCTACTTCATCAAAAAGAGTTGGGTCACTGAACCAAAAATTGCCCTGGCAAGCTTTATGATCGTGGTTGGCGCACTCGGCAACCTGATTGATAGATGGCTGAACGGCTTTACTACAGACTACATTATATTGTTCAGAACCTCGGCTATAAACCTTTCAGACTTGCTGATTGTAGTGGGGATGTTGGCCTTTTTGTGGTACCATAAGGGCAACCCCAGCGAGAGACAAACCTCTTAATTCCACTCCCCATACTTTTTAGGTATGGGTTTTGCGTTTATTAATGCTGCCGCGGTAGTAGGCTTCTCCGCGGAAGCAATCAAAGTTGAAGCCGATATTTCTTCTGGCCTACCGCGGTTCCACATAGTGGGCCTTCCGGATGCGGCAGTGAGTGAAGCTAAAGAACGAGTGAGATCTGCGATCAAAAATAGCGGCCTGCCATATCCGCGCACCGTTATCACCGTGAACTTATCGCCGGCGCATGTGAAAAAGCACGGCCCGGCGTATGACTTGGCCATTGCCCTCGGCATCATAGCTGCACAAGAAGCGGTAACCTTGCCGCCTGAAAGCGAAAAGACCCTATTCCTCGGCGAGCTGGCGCTTGATGGAACGCTCCGAAGCGTTCGCGGGGTACTCTTATGCGCGATTCTCGCTAAAAAGATCGGTTTTGAAGCTATCGTCCTGCCTGAAGAAAACGCCGCAGAAGCGCTGCTCATTGAAGGTCTGCACGTGTATCCGGCACGCTCGCTCAAAGAAGTAATCGAGCATCTGGATGGAAAAAATCTCCTCGCTGAAGCTATTCGTGAATCCTGTGTGGTCGAAACCGAGGAACTCAAAGAAGATCTTCACGACATCCGCGGCCAACATCATGCCAAGCGGGCTTTAGAAATCGCGGCCGCGGGCGGACATAACATTCTGCTCTGCGGTTCTCCCGGCAGCGGCAAAACACTCCTAGCAAAAGCGCTGGCCAGCATTCTTCCGCCGTTAGGGTTTGATGAGGCGCTTGAAGTAACTGCTATCCACTCTGTAGCAGGCCTCTTGCCCTCACGTGCTTCACTACAAACGCGCCGCCCGTTCCGTTCGCCGCATCATAGCGCAAGCGGTATTGCACTTGTAGGCGGGGGCAGTAATCCGCGCCCGGGAGAAATTTCACTCGCGCACCGAGGCGTTTTATTCTTGGACGAACTTCCAGAGTTTCATCGCTCCACGCTCGAAAACTTACGCCAGCCGATTGAAGAAGGCGTAGTGACAATCTCGCGCGCGAACGGCAGCTATCAATTCCCGGCGCGCTTCACGCTCGTGGCCGCCATGAACCCCTGCCCGTGCGGTTACGCCTTTGATGAAGAAAAACATTGCACCTGCTCGCCATTTCTCAAAGATCGCTACCGGCAGAAGATCTCCGGGCCTTTGCTTGATCGCATTGATCTCACTATAGACGTCCCGCGTCTGCCGCTCGTTACTCTAGCCACAAAAAATGAGGAAGAACATTCAAAAGAAGTACGCGAGCGCGTGATCAAAGCGCGAGAGAAAGCACGCACCAGATACGGAAAGGATGCGCTGACAAATGCCGAGCTGCGGGGACCCTTAATTCAAAAATACTGCGCTCTCAAAGAAGAAGACGCAGTATTTCTGACCAAAGCCGCAGATGCGTTGAAACTCTCTGCCCGTTCTTACGTTCGCATTCTCAAAGTGGCGCGTACCATTGCTGATCTTGCAGACTCAGAAACCATTCTCTTACCGCATCTAACGGAAGCGCTGCAGTACCGTTCGCTCCTTAGCGAAGATAGTTAAGCGGGTTCTGGAACCGGCCGTTAATGATCACTTCAAAGTGCAGGTGAGTACCCGTGGAATTTCCCGTTGATCCGCAGCGTCCAAGCGGCGTACCAGCCGTAACCTGCTGTCCGGCCTTCACGTACAGTTTATAGAAGTGGCCGTAACGCGTGACCATGCCATTCCCGTGATTGATCTCCACCGCATTACCGTAACCGCTCTTCGTGCCCGCAAACTGCACAATTCCGTCTGCCGCAGCGTAGTTGTCATTTGTGGAAGTACCGTTTGAATGGCCATTACAATCAATGTCTACACCGGTGTGCTTCAAGCTCAGGCCACGCACAATGTACGTCATGTCCGTAGGCCAAGACATCTTTCCTGCTGGCGGCTTTATGCCAGAGCCGGAAGATGCAGGAGGAGCCACAAACAGCTGGCCCACTGACGTAGAACTGGTAGGACGAACTGCCACCACGGTAGCTGGCGGCGTACCTCCTGGAACTACCAGCGTCTGGCCAACCTTCAAGCCAGCGCCGCCTTCAAGTTTGTTGAAAGCAAGAATGTCATCTGAATTTGCATTCAGTTTCTTAGCTATACCAATAAGCGTTTCACCGCTCTTCACCTTATATTCCACGCCAGTCACTGGAAGAATCTTCAAAGTTACTCCCGGTTTAATAACAGACTTTACCGTCAGTCCATTGGCCCAGAGAAGGGTATTCAATGAGATGCGGAACTTTTGGGCAATAGTAGAAAGCGTATCACCGCTTTCTACGGCGTAATCTATAGTTCCTTCACGCGGCGCCACGGTATCTTCCGTAGTGGTGCTCGCGGTTGGTGGAACAATAATGCCGTCGCTTAACACTGAAGCTGAAGACGTGGGCGGAACCAAAGCAACGCTCGTAGATTCACTCCTAAGCGTGCTGTCATCAAGGTAAGACACTCCGGCGTATGTTTCCGGGTGTTCAAGGTCTGCGTATTCCTCCACGGTCTCAACGGTCTGATTAGTAACAATGCTATAGAGCAAACTTTTCTCTGCAAAGGTGCCCGTTTCCGCGCGCACGGTCTGAAACTGCAGGTTTACTCCTACGGCAACCAAAGCCACCACTATGACCACGCCGTGCAACGAATAGCGGTTAGAAAGAATAAACATCAGCCTGTTTTTGGCTGGTCTGTACCAACGGCTCAAGCGGCGACGAAAAGCGTACAAGACACCGTAAACAGGGAGCACGAGTGCCTCAACAATAATGCGCCAAAGCGGGGAAAAAAGGCGCGCAAAAAAGAAGATAACGGAAAGCGTCACGGCCTTTACTGCCACTAACATGGCAATAAAACGCAGGCCGAGACGAACAAGGAACGGTGATGAAATTTTCGGAATATGGGCCTATTTAAGACTCAGGTATCCGGGAAAGACAGCAACGGACACGATAGCTCTGAGAGCCCCTTCCGTCAAGCAAAAACCCTGGGAAAAGACTGATTCTCGGCTGATCCTAGAGGAGAATTGACGTGGGTATGTTTTTCAGTATACTTTACACTCGATTTTACCCGCCACTTTCTTCCCCCTATGCCTTACAAGGTTGAAAAACTCGACAAGAACCGCGTCAAAATTACGGTCACTGTTCCCGCTGAAGAAGTGGAGGCCGCCATGCACCATACGGCTGAACATATGGCGGAAGATACAAAGATTCCTGGCTTCCGCCCGGGTAAAGCTTCTTATGAAAGCCTGAAGCAGCGTTTTGGCGAAATGAAAATTCTTGAAGCTGCCACAGAGGAGATCATCCGAAACACCCTCGTGCCCGCCATGCTTGATGAAGACTTGGAAACCGTGGGCCAGCCGTTTTTTTCCATGGAGAAAATGGTGCCGGGAAGCGAGATGATCTATTCTGCAGAAATTTCTCTCATGCCAAGCGTGTCGAAACTCGCTGACTATAACTCGCTTAGTCTGGAAGCTAAGAAAACAGAGGCGAATGACGAACTTTTCACCCAGGCCAAGAATGATCTCTTGCGCATGAAGACCACGGAGACACGCGCCGTGGGCGATCGCGCACTGACCAAAGGAGACAAGGCGGTCATCAACATGACCATGAAGAAGGATGGTGTGGTGTTAGAAGGCGGAGAAGCGCAGAACCACGGCATTTTTACTAACGAGCCGTACTACATTGAAGGGTTCATCGATCAAATCATCGGCGCTAAGGAAGGCGAAGAGCGAACCTTTGCTCTGAAATTCCCGGCTGATCATTACCAGAAACACTTGGCCGGTCAGGACGTAGATTTCACGGTAAAGCTGAATGAAATCTTCACACTCGATATTCCAAACTGGGATGACGAGTTCGCCAAGAGTCTCGGAATCGGGAATGCAGTGGAGCTCGAGACGAAAATTCGCGAAAATCTTTCTGCAGAAAAAGCTGAGGAAGAAAGCCGCCGCCAGGAAAAGGAAGTACTTGAGCTCATCGCCAATAAATCTACATTCGATGAATTCGGCGATCTCTTGGTCAACCAGGAACTTGAGAAAATGATGGTTGAACTCCAAGACTGGGTTTACAAGAACGGCATGGAGTTTGAAAAGTACGTGCAGTCCATCGGCAAGTCCGTGGCTGAACTGAAACTCGATTTCACTCCGCAGGCCATCATGCGCCTGAAGGTGGCTCTCATTCTGAATGAGATAGCCAAGAACGAGAAAATCGAGGTAGATTCCGCGGACGTGGACAAGGAGTTGGATGAGGTAGCAAAAACCGTGGGCGAAAATCAGGAAGCCCGTGAGTACGTCTACTCCCCAGCCTTCCGTGACCGCATTGAGCACCAGATGCGGAACAAAAAGACGGTCGAGTTCCTCAAAATGAAAATTGTTAAGTAGCCAAAACCGAGCCGGAAGGCTCGGTTTTGTTCTTTGAGAAGCCGTGTTAATATTCTCCCATATGCGCTTTGGAGCACACGTATCAGCAGCCGGGGGGTTATGGAAAGCCGGAATTTACGGGGAAGAATTAGGATGTGAAGTCATCCAGATCTTCACTCGGCCGCCGCAGGGGTTTGGCGCTAAACCGATTACGGATGAGGATGCCGAAAAGTTTAAAGCATCCATGAAAGAACACGGCATTAAAGACGTGTATGTTCACGCTCCGTACCTCATCAATTTAGCGAGCGAAAAGAATTCGACCCGCTACGGTTCCATCTCGATGCTGAAGCAAGAACTCAATCGAGGAACGCAGCTTGGCGTGAAAGCCATGATGTTCCACCCGGGTTCCGCCAAAGCAGTTGGTAGAGCAGCGGGGATTAAAATGGTGGCCGAAGCACTATCAAAAGTCATGGACGGCTACGACGGAACCACGCAACTTCTCATCGAAATCTCCGCGGGTGCCGGCGAAATCATGGGGGATACTTTCGAGGAGATCGCGGCATTTATTGATGGCGCCGAACGCGGCAAAGAGATTGGCGTGTGCTTTGATACTCAGCACGCCTTTGCTTCAGGCTACGATTTACGTACCAAAGAAGCCGTCGATAAGACGTTCAAAATGTTCGATAAAATCATTGGCCTGAAGAAACTTGTCGCCAGCCACTGTAATGATTCCAAGGTGGAGTTCGACGCTCACAAAGATCGCCATGAACACTTGGGCAAAGGATTTATGGGCGCAGATTCGTTCAAAGCCATAGTCCAGAATCCAAAATTGAAGCACATCGATCTCATTCTCGAAACTCCATTTGAGGGCGGGGGAGGCAGTGATACTGGCCGCGTAGAGGACATGAAATTACTTAAGAAGTTCCGGGGGAAGTAAGTATGAAACTCACTGATCGCGCATACGGCGAAATTGAAATTACGGATCCGGCAGCGCTCGCGATCATTCAGGCACCCGCTTTTGACCGCCTGTGGCGAATCAGACAAAACGGCCCCGTAGGCATAGCGAATCCTAGCTGGACCACCTCCAGAGCTGAACACTGCATTGGTGTTTATCATCTTCTGCGGATGTTTGGCGCTTCACGAGAGGAACAGCTGGCCGGACTCGTCCACGATGTAAATCACGTAGCTTTTTCCCATCTTGTAGACTGGTTGATAGGGGATGAGGCGAACCAGGAAGGACACGCGGACTTTATTTCCGTAAATCCGCACCTGGCGGCTATTAAGCAGATCATTATCGATCAGGGTCTCGACGGAGAAGCTATCATGGACTACTCCCGCTACCCACTTTTGGAACAACCGGCACCGGATCTTTGTGCTGACCGCATAGATTACACTTTCAGAGACGGATTATGCTCAGAACAGACGAGTCCGAGTGAGATAACACGGTTTGTGGAGAACCTTTCATCAGAAAACGGACAGTTTGTCATGAAAGATCTTGATATCGCTGAAGACTTCGCTCGCCTATCCATAGACATTCACATCATCCGGGAAGGAAACTGGGGCAATGCACTGTATAAAACTATCGTCCGCCTCTTGAAGCGCGCCATGCGTGATGGATTACTCACGAGAGATGATTTTCTCTTTGATGATGACCGTGTGTACTCCATCATGAAACAGGTGAAAGGTCCTGAAGCGGAACTCTTCTTTGCCTGGGAACAGGCCGGAGCGCCTATTGAACAAGGAACGCCCGAAGATTTTGATCTTCAGACCTGGAGCAAGATACGGTACATAGATCCCCTGGTCCCTACACCTCTAGGCCTCAAAAGAGTTTCTGAACTCCGTCCCGGCTTTGCTGAAATCCTAAAGCATTATCGATTGCTCCGCGGAAATGCCTCTCAGGTAAAATACCCAGCAGCCTTTATCGGGCTTGCCGCGCTCTAAACCTAAATAAATCCGTGGAAAATAACGTGCTATGCCATATTCTGCCAAAGCAGTACAGAAATTGATCGACGCCGGGCTCGTAACCATCAAGCCGTATGACAAGATGCATTTTAAAATGGCTAGCTACACCCTCCATACCGGAAGCGAGCTGATTTTGGGCCCCGGAGAATGGAAAACGGTGGAAACAGAAGAGACGGTGACGCTGAGTGAACATGTTTGCGCACTTCTTTTCACGCGTGGAAACGTGGCACAAATGGGAATAGATGCTCTTCTCACGGATTGTTTTATTGAGCCGAACTTCTCCGGAAAACTCATTCTTTCCATGATGAACCACTCCAAAGAATCCCTTACCATCCCCGCCGGTGCCCGCATGGTGAAAATCGTCTTCCTCAAGAGCGAAGAATTATGATCCTCGTAGTTCACGCTAAGCCAAACGCGCACGAAACCAAAGTAGTCGGCTGGTTGGATGGTGAAACCATCGTCATCGCCCTCCGCGCCGTTCCTGATGACGGCAAAGCCAACGAAGAGCTAGTAGATTTTCTTTCCGACGCTCTCCATATCCCCAAAACTTTCATTAACATAAAAACCGGCCATGCTAGCCGGGTAAAAAGAATCGAGCTGCCTGATGGTACTGCACTTAGCAGTCTCCATCCCGAACGCACGTGAGGGATCACAGACTTCGCGGAACTCCGCAGGATCAGTGACCTCTCGCTTTCGCTCGAGGTGGGAGGAGACTACGGTTTATCGATCCCACCTTTTGTGAATGGGTGGCAACGACAAATTCTCCAAGCGCCTTTCATGGATCCCTTCAAAACTCCATCTTTTAAAATGGATTGTCGAGTATATTCAGAGCAGGAAGGATAAAACGGACAGTAACCGTACGGATACAGAATTTTCAAAGGACCGTGGTCAAAAGACACGGTTTTTTGATAGGCCACAATAGGAAATGTGGCACCCACACGAATGTCGTGCTTAAGCTTTGAGTAAACCTGACTTGCGGAGGACATAAAGAAATTTTGTTTCCTTTTCCTGATAGTCGAGCTTCAGCGCCGGCTTGCTCGCCAAAAGGAGAACATCGTAACCCGTAGCGATCGCTGGCAACTGTTTGGTGAGAATTTCTTTGTACTGTCTGCGAATTCGATTACGGTCGACAGCATTCTTGCTCACCTTTGTACTCACGATGATTGCGAAACGCGAGATAGGCTTATCGTTTTTCACAAACTTCATGCCGCAAGCCGAATCAAACACACCCTTTCTTGATTTAAGGACTTTTGCAATATCCAGATCCTTCCGCAGGCGGTGTTCAGAGTTCATACGGGCAGTATACCGAAAACCCGGCACGAGGCCGGGTTTCTGATTTATCTTGGGCGCTCCTTGAGCGTGAGCTTCTTGCGGCCCTTAGCGCGGCGGCGCTTCAAAACGGCGCGACCATCCTTGGTCTTCATGCGCTGTCTAAAACCGTGCACCTTAGCGCGGCGCTTCTTCTTTGGTTGGTATGTTCGCTTTGGCATAGGAGAAAATGAGTTGGGGTAGTTGGGGAAAGTGGGAAAGTTGGGGATTTTCTCATCCCCAGTTTTCCCAGCTTCCCCAGTTTTCCCTTACGAATTACCGAAGGATAGCGGAGAAACGGCCGCGAGTCAAATATGCGAGAACGGTCGAGTCTGAAGCGGTCCAGCTAACCGCCGGATGATCGGTCGAGCCACCTGTGCAGAAAACTATCGACAAATACGAAGGGTTTTAAAATCTTGGCGAACGTTTGAGCAAAATGTGGACAAGTACCCGTTTTATCCCCAGTTTTGGCGCACTTATCCACAGATTCATCCACTTTTTACGCACTTTCTAGACATTGTAGCCTGTGGATAGATTGATTATGATGAGGCGCGAGCCGATTTTCCTCGGCCGTGTCGATGAAAACCCTTGCTTCGTGCTCTATGAATGATTCGCCAATGAACACCCATGAACTCTGGCAGGCCGTACTAGCAGATTTAGAGCTCAAAATGAGTAAGGCGAACTTCAGCTCATGGCTGTTGCGTACATTTATTGCCGAATATCGCATGGGAGAGGTGGTTATTGCCGTACCAAACACCCTCACCCGGGATTGGATTGAAAAACGCTATCACCGGGACATTCATGACGCCCTCCAAAATATCACCGGTCAGACCATTCGCAATTTAAGCTACCGCATTGAAACAAAAAGCTTGGCACCGCAGCCTATTCAGCTGCCACAGAGCAAATCTTCAGATGCTGACTACGGTTTTACCCAGACCAATGGCGGAGATATGGCCCCGCCGTCTGGAAATATCAGCATTAACCCTACTTATACTTTCCAAACTTTCGTGGTAGGTAAGCAAAATGAATTGGCCCATGCCGCAGCTCAAGCAGTAGCAGCTCAACCGGGCGGCACGTATAACCCTCTTTTCATCTACGGCGGCGTGGGACTTGGAAAAACCCACCTTCTTCACGCTATTGCTAATGAGATCCGCCGCAAATGGCCGGCTGCCCGCATCATGTATGTGACTTGCGAGCACTTTACGAATGATTTCATTCATTCCGTCCGCACTGGTAAGGGTAAAGAATTCAAGGATCGCTACCGCAACGTAGATCTCCTCCTCATCGACGACATCCAGTTCATCACTGGTAAAGAGGGAACGCAGGAGGAATTCTTCCATACCTTCAATACCCTCCACCAAGACAACAAACAGATTGTCATTTCTTCTGATCGCCCACCAAAGTCCATTGCCGGACTTGAAAAACGCCTGCAGTCGCGTCTCGAGTGGGGCATGTTAGTGGACGTTGGTACTCCAGACCTCGAAACCCGTATCGCAATTCTCGAAAAGAAGTGTATTGAGAAAGCCTTCCCTCTAAATAAAGAGGTTCTTCAGTACGTCGCCTCAACAGTATTTTCGAATGTCCGAGAGCTTGAGGGGGCTTTGAATAAAATTATCGCCGTGCACCAGTTCCGGAACATGGAGCCTACGCTTGAAAGCATCAAGCCCATCATTTCCTCATTCGAATCAGAAAACATTAAGAAAACGGTTACTCCGCGGCAGGTCATCATTGTGGTAGCTACGTACTTCGACATCCAAATTGAAGACGTGCTCGGCAAGAGCCGTGAAAAGCGTCTAGCCTTCCCGCGGCAGATCATCATGTACCTTCTCCGGGAAGAGATGAAGAGTTCGTACCCTACTATCGGCACAGAGCTTGGCGGCCGAGACCACACTACCGCCATGCACGCCCACTCAAAAATCGCCGGCTTAGTAGAAACGGACGAAAAGCTGCAAAAAGACCTAGAGCTTATCAAGCAAAAGCTCTACACCGGAGTGTAAAAGCCCTATCCATGTGCATGAAAAGGGTATAACTTGTGGCAAGTGGATAAAGTGAGGAAAAGTCCGTGGACAAAGGACTGGATAAGTATCGGGATAAAGGTGAAGATAACGTGGGCAGAAAAAGAAGGGGAGCTCTGAGGCGGCACTTATCCCACCTCCGTCCAGAGCACTCCACAGACTCTCTCCACAGAGAGAATCGCGCGGAGCCTCAAGTTATACAGGTTGTCCCGAGGTTATCCCCTCAGTCCACAGCCTTAGTATGGTCACGATCTCTTTTTATAAATATATCTAGCAGAATTCTGTGAAACTCTCTTGCACCCGGGAAAACCTTCATCAAGGACTAGCCATTGTTAGCCACATCAGCGGAAAGAGTGCCAATCTTCCCATTTTAAATAATGTTCTCTTAAGAGCTGAGGTGAGCGGACTGAAACTGACGGCTACAAATTTGGACATGACCGTAACGTGCGCGGTGAGAAGTAAGGTAGACCAACCTGGCGAGTACACCATTCCTTCTAAGCTCATGGCGGATTACGTAGCTCTTCTTCCTGATGAGCGCGTAGACGTGGATCTTTTGGATAGTGCCCTTTCCATTGTCTGTGGCACCTCAAAGACCAAGATTAACGGTCTCCCGCCCAGCGAATTCCCACTCGTTCCTCAGGTTACGGGCGGCGTAAAGTTCTCGGTTCCGGTTGCTCCTTTTGATGCGGCTCTCTCTCAGACCCTTTTTGCTGTCTCTACGAGTGAAGCCCGACAGGCACTGATCGGCTGCTACCTGGAATTTAACGGTGACAAGAAGCTTTTAACGGTTGCCGCTA
>JAHFIZ010000026.1 GCA_023246145.1 Candidatus Uhrbacteria bacterium
TCTTCAAGAGCGAGCCCGAGGACATCGTCAAAGAAGAGTATTGTCGCCGCTTTGACGCCGGATGGCAGCGTTTCGTCCTTCACAAGCTCCCACAGAATGGCTAGGCCTTTCGGTGTGTCGAGGTCATCATTCACCGCCATCAAAAACTTCTCCTTATAGGACTCGTCGATCTCTGTCGGTTTATCCCACTCGCGCACTACGTCAACGATGTTATTCAAAGCTTGCTGCGCACCCTGAAGCGCTTCAAAGGTGAAGTTCTGCGGCGTGCGGTAGCCCGCGCCAAGCACAAAATAACGGAAAGCGAGTGGCGTGAATCCCTTCTCGCTCAGCTGATCGATCGAGTAGGTGTTGCCGAGCGACTTACTCATCTTCCCGCCATCTACTAATAAAAATTCGTTATGTAGCCAATAGTTTGCCTCAAGCAGCCCTCTCGCCCCCTCAGTTTGTGCAATTTCATTCTCATGGTGGACCGCGATATGATCGATTCCTCCCGTGTGAATATCAAAAGGCACGCCAAGATATTTCTCGCTCATAGCGGAACACTCTATGTGCCAACCCGGGAAGCCTACGCCCCATGGGGATTCCCATTCCATATGCCGCTTCTCCCCCTCAGGTGAAAACTTCCACAGCGCAAAATCCGCCGCATGATGCTTCTCGCCAATATCAACTCGCGCGCCCGCTTCTTTCTCCTCCATTTTTTGTCCAGAAAGTTTGCCGTAATCAGCTAATGTGGAAACATCAAAGTAAATCCCGTCCGTTATACGGTAAGTGTGTCCCTTCTTCTCGAGCTCCTCAATCATGGCGATCTGTTCTGCAATATGATCCGTTGCCTTAGGCATGACGCTCGGCTGAAGCATGTTCAGATGCTTCATGTCTGACAAAAAAATCTTGGTGTATTCCTCAGCCACCTCCCAGGCTGTCTTGCCCTCCCTCTTGGCACCTTTCTCAAGCTTATCCTCGCCCTCATCAGCATCACTCACCAAATGCCCCACATCCGTAATGTTCATGACCTGCGTCACGCCATAACCGTTGGCCTCAAAGACTCTCCGAAGCACGTCCGCAAACAGGAACGATCGAAAATTCCCTATGGAGGCGGTGTCATAAACTGTGGGTCCGCAAGAATAAATTCCCACTTTGCCTTCTTTTAAAGGATGAAATTCCTCTCTTTTTTTAGACAGCGTGTTGGTAAGAAAAATCGGCATCATAATGTGCATACTCTACAGAAATGAAAATCACCCGTAAAGGGTGATTCCATTAGCGCTCAATTTGTCCTAGTCTCTGGTCAATGAGGAACAACACCTGTTCCCGCTCATCTTCTCTAATAGGTGCCCTTTCTACCTTGTGACGGAAGTTCATGAGGACATTCTCTGCTCGGTCCTCCATCTCCTGCCGCTCCTTGGATTCCTGCTCCACCTCTTCCTGCTTAGCCTTCCTGTATCCCGCGATTTGCTGTTTGGTAATGGTAAATTCCTCCGGCACTTTTCTGAGGATGATAATTGCTGGGGCTCCATGGTCAATGGCGTAATTCACCTCATCAGCACGGCGTTCTAACGTTTTCACCTGGTACTTCACCTGAGCCTGCGGTGAGGCATAAAATACGGTTCGCTCCACTTGCTCCACTCCACTCTTTAAAGGATACAAAATATTGCCGTTGCACACGCTTGGGGAGGCGTACGCATAGGAAGTAGTACCAACTCCAAGGATGAGCGCAAGGGCGATAGGCGCAAACGCATAACGGAAAATAACCGTGGTGCGGTACACGGGGGCTTGTCCCTGTTTAGACAACAGTTCACGCTTCAGGGCAATAGTAAAAGTCTGGTCCGGCTTGCTTTCGGATTTGAGCTTACGCAATTTCAGTCTGAGCCAGATCATAGTTTTCCTTTCAGGTACTCCTTCAGCTTCTTCATGGCGCGGTGCGTCTCTACTCTGGCCGCTCCCGCTTTCTTCCCAAGTGATGTTGCGATCTCCTCATAACGATACCCGAGAAGATATTTCTTTTCTATCAAGTTTCGCTCAGGGGGTTTCAGCTTATCCATGGCCTCTTTCAGAGTAGCCGTGTCTTCTCTCCGCTCTGCCGTTTCCATGCCTTCCTCACCTACGAGCGTAAACGCCACATCATCTATATCTACGCTATCTTTTCTATCTCGCCAATGGTTGATGACTTTATTTCGCGCTATGGTCATGATCCACGCTTTCTCACCCCGTTCCGGATCAAACCGGTCAAAGGCTTCAAAGGCAGATGTGAAAATGTCGCTGGTCAAATCTTCAGCCACCTCTCTCTTTTGTCCTACACGGAAGTAGACAAAACGATACACGGCATCGATGTGCTTATCATAAAATGTGGCAAAATTAAGTGCCATAAGCGTGAGCCTAGGATTCCCTCAGGTTCGCCTCTTCTAAGAGTTCACGCGTTTTACGATCAATCTTTGTAGGGGTAATCACCTTCATCACCACAATCTGGTCCCCCCGGTTGCCGCTTCTTCCAGATACTACGCCTTTTCCTTTTAGGCGAAGTTCATCACCGTTCTGGGTACCCGGCGGGATCTTCATCGTTACAACGCCGTCCACCGTATCTACTTCCACAGAATCACCCAAAGCCGCCTGCGTGAAGCCGATCTTTTTACTTGAGTAGATGGTGGAACCTTCCCGCTCAAACCGAGGGTCACTCGAGATATGAAGATTCAAGTAAAGATCGCCTGGTTCTCCTTGCATGCCTATGCTCTCACCTTCACCGCGCACGCGTACCTGCATACCATCCTCTACGCCCGCAGGAATGTCTACGCGAATAGTTTTCCGAGCATGAACAATTCCGGAACCGTGACAGGTAGTACAAACCTTTTCCGGCTTTTCTCCGCGGCCATGACATTCATTACATTCATGTCGAACCTGAACGGAACCGAGGATGGTTCGTTGTGTGGCAGTGGTAAACCCTTTGCCTTTACAGGCATCACACGTTTTCATTTTGCTTCCGGGCTCCCCACCGTTACCCGCACAGCGCTCACAGGTGGACTGTTTGCTGAGTGGCACATCCTTAGACACGCCAAAAACAGATTCTTTAAAACTCATCGTAGTGTCTACGTGAATATCTTCACCACGTGGACGAGCGCGCTGTCTGCCGCCTCCCCCGCCGCCAAAAAATGATCCAAAAATATCTCCCAAATCTCCAAACTGAGAAGGATCAAATCCGGCGCCACCGAATCCTCCAGGGAATCCTTGCGGGCCGTCGGCAGAACCAAATTGATCGTACCGTGAGCGCTTCTCTTTATCTCCCAGCACTTGATACGCTTCGTTGACCTCCTTAAACTTTTCTTCCTTGCCGCCTTTATCCGGGTGATGTTCGTGTGCCAGCTTTCTGAAGGCACGCTTAATCTCGTCCTCATTAGCGGACTTCTCCACGCCTAAAATTTTATAGTAGTCTTTTTCTGCCACAAGTTATTTTTTCTCTTCTTTAACCTCTGAAAAATCGGCATCTACCACCGGTCTGCCGGAGGATGAATTGCTACCCTTGGTTTCCGATTTCTTGGTGAGTGCGCGAATAACCGGAACAACAATCAACGTAAAAAAACTGACTATGGCCAGAATTCGCGCATTCCATTTTCTGAGACCGGAAAGAATACTCATATTAGGCGTGATCGTGACCGCAATCGCAGGCCTGATGTGGGTCGACAGAGACGTCGACCCCTGCGGCGCAACAATTATCCGTCATGCATTCGCCCTCGCCACAGTCACACTTGTGCTCGTGGCCCATAGAGACATCGGCCCCTGCGTCATGACCGTGCTCGTGGCCACAGTCGCACGACTTACTTGGGTCGACAGAGGCGTCGACCCCTGCACCACCAAACATGGCCTTTACCTTAGAAAGAAATGACATACGCGGGATAATTAATACTTTTTGGTATTTTACGCCTTTTCTACGGCATCCCAGGAACACAGGTGGAGAGGCTCTCCCCCATCTACCCTGGCCCAAACCTTATACTCCCCCGCTCCCTTCACCGGAAGCCCAGGGATTCTGGCCACAATATTGGCTGAGGGGCCCTTAATTTCGCTCTTAAAGAGCGATCCGCCGTCTACTAGGGTGTTTGACCCGTCCGTAATGTATACCTCAAGTTTAGCCGTTTCTGGAAGGTTCACCATCCGTGTCCCAAAAAACCCGCGCAGAGCCATAGGCGCCCCCTTCTGAAACGTGGTTCGGTCAAACACGTGCATGTAGCTCTGCAAACCATTAGCGCTCAAGGATGCAAACTCGCAAAGCAGTGCGTATTCTTTGGAAGGGGTCATAGGATGGGGTTAAGGAATCATGTCGAAATCAAGTCCGAACGTCCCGGTAGCTGGATCGTAGTGGTAGAGCCCTTGGTAAACCCAGACATACAGTCCCTTGCCGGAAAACGCCATAACGTGACGGAGCGGATCACCAGCATCATCGCTCGAAACATATCGGTATGTGCGAGAGTCGAGATAAACCGCAGGTTCATCGGCAGGAATGCGGTTGGTCCCGTCAAAACGATAGGAACGGGTAAACGACTGCGTGTGACCTGCTTCATCCGTAAACGTCACCGGCCATTCTTCAAACAAATCTCCGAGCTTGTTACCGTCTTTCTCAGCTCCAATGGCAATCGTGATAGTGTGGTTGTTATATGCAATCTGATAGCTCCCGTCTGATAACTTTTTACCGCTTACCGTTTCAGAGGAACCAACGGGTGGAACAAAACTTTCATCAAGGAACGTGATCTCGTTGGAGTCTGCTGCGCTTGTAACCGGCTGCGCAGTCTCAGTCTCCGTAGCTTTGTCAGTCTGCTTTGCGTCATCACTCACCGGAACAAACGGTTTGTACAGCGTGAAGAGCGCCGCCGCTATGGCGATCACCGCAATTGTGCCAACCATGAGCGGAAGAAACTTTTTCATATGAGTTGAACGTTAGGTGCTAAACAACTTTAGCACCTTAACTTGTTTAGCACCTTAAGTACTTTAGTAACTTAACAACTTAAGGTGCTTAAGTTGGCGTTTATCTTTTATTTACTTTCCGTACCGGCGTCGTCCTTTTTCTCTTCCGTCTTCTCAGTGAATTCCGCATCCTTTGGTTCAGCGGCCTTCTCTTCTGCGGCAGCGCCTTCAGGAGCTGGTGGATTTTCCTGATAGAGCTTAGTGCCGATGGTCTGTGCGGCCTTGGAGAGCTCTTCTGCCGTATTCTTCATGGCTTCCAGGTCTTCCCCATCCTTTACCGCTTTCACGGCATCGATTTTCGTCTGCAGATCTTTCTTTTCATCATCAGACATCTTGTCCTTGAAGTCTGTCATCATCTTTTCAACGGTGTAAATGGTGGTATCAGCAATATTCCGAGTCTCAGAGAGATCGCGCTTCTTCTTATCTTCATCCGCGTGCGCGTCAGCGTCAGTTTTCATCTTTTCAATCTCTTCCTTGGATAATCCCGAAGATGAAGTGATGGTGATGGTTTGCGTCTTGTTAGAAGCCTTATCTGTTGCCGAAACGTGCAAGATACCGTTCGCGTCAATGTCGAATTTTACTTCAATCTGCGGCACGCCGCGTGGAGCTGGAGGAATACCGGAAAGATCGAACTGGCCGAGCAATTTGTTATCCGGGAACATGGCGCGTTCGCCCTGGGCTACCCTAATAGTCACCGCTGGCTGGTTATCTGCAGCAGTAGAGAACGTCTGTGACTTGCTGGTAGGGATAGTGGTATTGCGATCAATGAGCTTAGTGAACACATTTCCCATGGTCTCGATTCCAAGAGAAAGCGGAGCTACATCGAGGAGAAGGATATCCTTCACATCTCCCTGCATGACACCAGCTTGAATAGCAGCACCAATGGCCACCACTTCATCCGGGTTTACGGAAACGTTCGGCTTCTTGCCAAAGTATTCCTCTACCTTTTTAAGAACAAGCGGCATGCGGGTCATTCCACCCACCATGACAATCTCGCCAATAGCTTTAGCATCAAGCTTAGCGTCTTCAAGCGCGCGCTTCACTGGTCCCATGGTCTTATCGACCAATGGTCCAACAAGTTCTTCCAATTTGGCGCGAGTCATCTTCAGCACAAGGTGCTTAGGACCTTCTGCGCCAGAAGTAATGAACGGCTGGTTGATTTCTGTTTCGTTAGCGGTCGACAATTCGATCTTCGCACGTTCAGCCGCATCCTTAATGCGCTGCATGGCGAGTGCATCACCAGAAATATCTACGCCTTCCAGTTTCTTGAACTCGTCGATAATCCACTTCATGATGACCAAGTCAAAGTCGTCACCACCGAGGTGCGTGTCACCGTTTGTGGCGAGCACTTCTACCGTTCCCTCGCTGACATCAAGCACGGAAACGTCGAACGTTCCTCCACCAAGGTCATACACGGCAATCTTCTGCCCTACCTTTTTGTCGAATCCATAGGCAAGTGCAGCGGCTGTCGGCTCGTTAATAATACGAAGTACTTTCAAGCCAGCAATTTCACCTGCGTCCTTAGTAGCCTGGCGCTGAGCATCGTCGAAATACGCAGGGACGGTGATGATCGCTTCAGTAATCTTCTCCCCCGTTCTCTCTTCAGCATCAGCCTTCATCTTCTGCAGAACCATGGCAGAAATTTCCTGCGGAGAATAATCCTTGTCACCAAGTTTCACCGCTACGCCTTCACCACGGGCGATGATGTCATACGGCATGAGCTTAATGTCTCGCTGTACTTCCTCATCCTTAAAGCGGCGGCCAATGAGGCGCTTGATGGAGTACAAAGTATTCTTAGGATTGGTCACGGCCTGACGCTTAGCAGGCATACCCACTACGCGTTCCCCAGATTTAGAAACCGCAATCATGGATGGCGTGGTGCGCATCCCTTCCTTATTTTCAATCACTTTAGGCTGTCCTCCCTCCATGACGGCCATGCAGGAGTTTGTAGTACCAAGGTCAATTCCGAGAATCTTAGGCATAATATTTTAAATTTCGTTTACGATTACTTTCGCTGGCCGGATGACGAGGTCTCCAATTTTCCAGCCTTTGATGACTTCTTCTAGGACCTCACCATCAGCTTTTGATTCGTCCTTCTTTGATCCTCCGGCTTCATGAAGCTTGGGATCAAAGGGTTTTCCGACAGAATCGATCGCTTCTACGCCGAGACCTCTCAAGGCTTCTGTGAACTGGCGATCAATGTGGCCGATTCCCTGGAACCAGGTATCGAATTTCTTTTTGAAGTCATCCGAACATTCACTGGTGTCAGGAACATGCTTGGTGACGTAGCCGAAATTGTCTATCACTGGCAGCAAGTCTTCCGCCACGTTCATTCTGACCCTGCGGCGATCTTCATTTAAGGTCTGGGCGCTCGACCGCTTCAAATTTTCGTAATCAGCCAGAGCTCGCTTCCAACCTCCCAAATATTCCTCGCATTTAGCCTCAAGGCCCGTCGTCGATTCAGTAACCCCCTCTACCTCCTCTACCCCCTCTACCTCCTTCTTTATTTCTTCATCACTCATAGTAAAGGCTGTTCAATCATCTGTTTCGCTTTATTTAGGAGAGCGATGTTCTTCTCATAATCCATGCGCATCGGACCTACTATTCCCATGACGCCGTGCAGGCCGTCAGGAAGTCTGTGTCTGACAACTACGGATGCGAGGTTCGATCCAAAAGGATTTTCTTCGCCGAGTACCACCTGAACGTCATCATGAGCGGCGTCGAGAAGGTTCTTCAGTGCTTCGTCAAACTGCTCCAGACTCTCGGCTAATCTCAGAATAGTTTCTTCTCCTCTGAATTCCGGTTTTCGTAAAAGGTTCGAGATGCCGATCGTGGCACTCCACGGTCTGTTGGTAGCCACCATGACCGCTTCACCGGAGGCTTGAGCCAGGGCTTCCCCCAACTGCTTCATCTTGTCTTCATAGGTAGGCAACCTGGGCTGTGCCGAAAGGGTGATCTTGATGTTAATGGTTTTAGGTGGAACCTGCGGTGTCAGAAAGTTAGTGATGTAGTACCGGTAGGCAGTCTCTGTGGGGATTCTTCCAGCAGACGTATGCGGCTGCATGATGAGTCCCGCTTCCTCCAGGACCGCCATGTCATTTCTGACCGTGGCTGAGGAACAGTTCAATTTATACCTATCGCAGATCTGCTGTGAACTGACGGGCTCAGCCGTTTTCACATATTCATCCACGATATGCCGTAAAATGTGGATTTGACGCTCGTTCATAAGCAAAAACAAATTAGCACTCCCTATTATAGGAGTGCTAATTTAGTATGTCAATCCCTCCCTTCGCGAAGGGAGGGATCAATGCCCCTAAGCCACATTCCGTTCCTCAGTGATTTCCGGCATATCTGCCTCATCTGCTTTTTCTATCTCAGTCCGTCTCGCATGATCTCTTCGCAGCTGTTCGTCCACCAATCTATTATCAAGATCTTTTCTTCGTTTCTCCTCAAGCTCGCGCTGAATCAGACTATCGAGCATCTTTTCAGATTTAAGGCCCGGTCTTGGATTCTCCCTGATATCTGCCGGATCTAGGGCGTGCGGCTCCACGTTTGCATCAAGAACAGCCTGCGCGTCACGAACTCGCTTTTCATAAATAGCGATCTGTTTCTTATCACCCATCTCCTGTTGTCTCGCGAGCTCAGCCTTAAGCTCATCGAGCTCCTCTTTCTTCATTCGGAGCTCGCCCTGCTTCATCCGTCCTTCAAGTCCCTTGGCCTGACCAAGCGTACGTTCCTCTTTACGGACCCCCGGCCATCTGCCTTCTTTAAAGACCATATTATGCAGCCTTAGCTCGCTCAGTCTGCGCGAGTGCGTACTTCACTTCGTCTTTAGTAGCGCGCCTAGCAAGACGTTCCCCCACAAGTGCTGAGGCGCTCTTTCTGGCCTTCAATCCCGCTGCACTAATGAGAAAGTATCCATCGCCCTCCAAGTCCTGAACAATCTTCATGCTCTGGGTGCGGCCATCAAAATAAATATCTACGCTCTTGCCATCATAGTTTTCATCTTCGTCAGCAACCTCCTGAGCAGTCTCATCATCCTCAAGCGCGCGCCGTTCCATCTTCTTTCCGTCAGCCAATCGCTTTTCTGAGAGGTTAGCCTGTAACGCTAAAAGATGTTTGGTCTGTTCAGGATTCAATCCTTCCGTCCTTACCCAGCGGCCCTTAGGATCAAAGTTCTCCACTGGCCTCAAGCTTAGACCTGATCATCTCCCAGGCTTCCTCTCGCTGCTGCCGCTCCTCAGGACTGATTTGTTTTGAAAGCTCTTGTTTTGGGCGCGCCACCTCTTCAGTCTCAATATCTGCCTCTTCGTCATGGAGAGCTCCGGAAGTCTCGCGTCCCATGCCTCTTCGTACTTCACCAGCCATATTATTCTTCTTTAATTGCCTGTTTTTCTTTCTTGCCAAGTGTACCCCAAATAGTCTTCCCCAGGCCCTTCTTCTTCAACAGGCCGGCAAAATGCTCGCCCCCAAGGATACTCGGCACAATCACGAACGTAGCGCCCAGGGCATAGCACTGCGCAGCATCAGCGGAAGACTTTACCGTCAAAATAACCGTTCCGTGGTGATGTTTTCGCTTTAGGTAATCCATGATGTCCGCGTTCACGGCCATGTCTGGAATGGTGGAAATCACCATCTTGGCCTCTGCTGCCTTAGAGAACCTTAGAGAATCTTCACTTCCCGCATCTCCGTACATTACTGGCACGCCGTAATGCATGAGTTCTTCTACTACGGAAGGATCAAAATCCAGCACGCGGAAATGATCCGTCAGTTCTTCAATCATGGGCAGGATCTGCCGGCCCATGCGGTCATAGCCTATGAGCACAATTTCTGGCGCTGCTTCTTCAAGTGCATCCGGTTCCTCAGTTCCCGGTTTCAAGAATGGGAGTATCCGGGAAAGCAGTTCAAAAATCTTTTCGTTGTACGCAATAACGTAAGAAGAACAGGTGATAGTGATGAGCGCGACAATCGTGACCAGTTGTAAGGCGGAAGGATCGATCAATTTCGCGGAGATACCTGCAGTAATTAAGATGAAGGAGAATTCACTGATCTGGGCGAGGGTGCTTCCTGTGAGGAACGCCGTGCGCGGGTGATAACGCGCCAAGCGCATCATCACGATCGTAATAAGTGGATTAACGAACAAGACAAAAGCGCTGAAACAAATTCCCGGCACAATAAGTGCCTGCAAATTGAAAATATCCAGGTGCGTCCCAAGAACAATAAAGAAGAGAATGAGGAAGAAATCACGCAGAGGGCGGATCTTTGATTCAATCTCATGCTGGAAGCCCGTACCAGCCAATGACACGCCAGCTAGCAGCGCACCAATCTCTACGCCGAAGCCCGCCAGGGATAACACTGCCGCTATGGCAAAACACCAGCCAAGGGCAATTAAAAATAACAATTCTTGTGAACGTGCCGCATAACGGAACAGATGCGGAATGACGAACTTCGCCACAATAAACAGAGCAATCACCACGCCCACGCCCTTCAAGAGGGAGAGCGACAGGACCTCAGTAACGGAAGCTCCGCCCTGCCAACCGGAAAGGAGCAAGAGCACCATCATGGCGAATAAATCTTGGACAATCAGAATGCCAACGGAGATTCGACCATACAAACGCTCGATATCTTCCTTATCCGACAACAGCTTCACGATGATAATCGTGGACGAGAAAGCGAAGCCAACACCTAAAAATAGGCTTGTGGTGACATCAAAGTGGAGAGCTCGACTAATAAAAAATCCGAGCGTTGAAGAGATCAAAACTTGCGCCGTTCCTGCGGCGAGTGCAACTTTTCCTACGCCCTTGATGTGCCGCCAGTTGAGATTTAGGCCAACGGTAAAAAGAAGAAAAGAGATGCCGAGTTTAGACAGCGTCTCAAAAAGGCTGAGGCTCTCTGTAAAATGCAACAAAGAAGAACCGACAAGTATGCCGGTGATGATGTACGCAATGATGAGCGGTTGCCTGAGCTTATACGCAAAAAGCGCAATGACCCCTGCGGTCATAATGACAATCGCCATCTCCAAAAAGAGATCATTCAACATAGTCCTCCAATTGAGGAGATTATAGCAGAACTTCTCGCATCCCACCTCGAGCGCAAGCGAGAGGTCACAGACTTCTTACAATCCCATTTCATTCGATAAATCATTCCATGAAGGATTCGTCGAAATCACGAGTTGTTCTTTCTTAAATCGAGAATACTTTTTAATTTGTTTTTCTCTTTCAAGCGCGGAGAGTTTATCGGGAGCAGCTTCGTAGTAGACAAGCTTGGTGCAGTTATATTTCTTTGCAAACCCATCAACGATTTTTTCTTTGTGAGTCCAGATTCGTCCGGCAATGTCGGTACTCATACCAACATATAAAACACTGTTTACCGGATTCGTGAGGATATAAATGCCGCAAGTTCCATCATTCATAACTTCACGGAATCAGTGACCCCTCACCTTCGTTCGGGGTGGGAAAATCCCGCTTATCAACGATGTCTGCTTCAAACGGAACGAAGGGTTTATTTAATGCAGCCAACATCCAGCGCGTATGCTGTTTAGTGTGTCGGCCGTACCAACGGTCAAGAAAGTCTTGAACGAATATTGGCGTGAAGGGAGAATCTTCGGATGGGTCATGCAGAAGAAGATATTCATCTTCATAGCCCACTACTACGCCAAAGTGACTTTCGTCCTGCTGCAAGTCACGGTAGCCCACGATCACAGGCGCTCCCTGATCCAGAAAAAACTTTAGTTCAGCAATGGAACTATTACTGTGAAAATGCGTTTCAAGCCCCAGAATCTGGAGCGTCCTAATCATCCCTTTTCTTGAAGTCCCGTCCCGTTCAGTAGTAGCCGCCATGGCAGCGATAGTGGCCGGAGCCACGGATTTTCCAAAGTACTGTAAAACCATCTGCAAAGCGGTAGGGCCGCAAGTATAGTCATTGGGCTGTTGCAGAAAGGGGACGGCAAGCCTCATA
>JAHFIZ010000027.1 GCA_023246145.1 Candidatus Uhrbacteria bacterium
CGCAGGCGCATCAACGCAGGCTGCTCGAAGGAGGACTCGAAGGTTACGCGGAGAAGAGAAATGATCCTACGCTTGAGGCGCAATCTGGGCTTTCTCCGTATCTGCACTTTGGCATGATTTCGCCGCAGCGCGTGGCACTCGCGGTAAGATCATCCAACATCCCGAAGCAAGATCGCGAAGCGTTTCTGGAAGAATTGATTGTGCGCCGAGAGCTGTCCGATAATTTCTGTTTTTATAATCCAAATTACGATAATGCCGAAGGCTTCCCGGACTGGGGAAAAAAGAATCATGACAAACATCGTCATGACAAGCGCGAGTATCTTTACTCGTTAAAAGAATTCGAGAACGGCCAGACCCACGATCAGCTTTGGAACGCAGCAGAGAGGGAAATGGTTAAAACCGGGAAAATGCACGGATACCTCAGAATGTACTGGGCGAAGAAGATTTTGGAGTGGACTAGGAATCCGGAGGAAGCCATGAAGTTTGCTATCTATCTGAACGACAAGTACTCACTTGATGGTCGTGATCCAAATGGCTATGCCGGTATCGCATGGTCTATAGGAGGAGTTCATGATAGGGCCTGGGGAGAGAGGCCGGTGTACGGAAAAGTGCGCTCCATGACTTTCAATGGTGCTAAGGGAAAATTTGATGTGAAGGCGTATATAAAAAAATGGCTATGAGCAAACGCGCCTGGAGAAAATTCGTGAGCGGTGCGCTGGCTTCACTTTTTCTTTTACTTTTTGCCACCATCACGGCAAATCTTCCAAAAACTGAACCGGTGCAAGATTCGGGAGCCGTAGAGATCACGGAAGCGGAGAAGATTGCGGGTTATGTTTCTATTGCGAGGGTGGTGGACGGGGATACGGTAGTGGCAAATGTTATAGGTGAAGACGAAACTATTCGTTTGATAGGCATAGACACGCCGGAAAGTGTGGACCCACGCAAGCCGGTGCAGTGTTTTGCGCTTGAGGCGAGCCAACATTTAAAAGATATTGTCACCGGAAGAAAATTAACGCTTGTCATTGATCCTTCGCAGGCTTCGACCGATAAATATGATCGTTGGTTGCGTTATCTCATGCTTGATGACGGCACGGATGTGAACAAAAAAATGATTGCAGATGGTTACGCGTATGAGTACACGTATGACAAGCCGTACATACGGCAAGCGGAGTACCGCGCTGCACAGGAAGATGCAAAAAAGAGCAAGCGAGGTCTGTGGGCAAGTGACACGTGTAACGGAGAGAGATGAACCTGTGTATGAAACCGCTTGTCGCAATGGGTAAGAGATGACTATTATTGTTCATCCAAGTCCTATGCGTATAACATCTCCCGCATTTCGTAACGGTGACAGAATTCCTCCGGAGTTCACGTGTGATGGTGATGATGTAAATCCTGAATTACATTTTGACGCGGTTCCGGCCGCTGCCAAAAGTCTTGTGCTCATCGTGGACGATCCTAACAGCCCAAGCGGCAACTGGCTGCACTGGTCGTTATGGAATATTTCTCCGGACGTAAAGGTTATTGAGACAGATGATCTCCCACACGGTGCTCGTGAGGGAGAAACAGATTTTTCTGAAATTGGCTATGGCGGCCCCTGTCCTGGTTATGGGGAGCACATGTACCGTTTTGCCATTTATGCCCTGGATACCATGCTAGAGGTCTCTCATGGCGCCCCACGGCACATCCTGGAGGCGGCCATGCAGGGCCATGTCATCAGTTCAGCCTTCTTAACCGGTCGTTACCAGCGTATTAAGAAAGAAGCCCGCGCTACAAAAGCTAAAGTTGCTGCTAGGTAAATAGGTATGAGTGAACGCTCCCGAATCGATGTTCTTCGTACAGCCCGAACGGTAGAAGAATTTGATGAAGTTCATAACAGCATTACTCCCGAAGAATTGGATGATGCAGGAATTGATGCGGTTAGGGAGGCTATCGTAAGGAATAACGAATTGAGAAATGACGTTGTAAGAATGGATAAATCTCAGGCTTTGGCTCTTCCCCCAAAAAAGTTAGCTGAAGCACAGCGGCGTGCGATTGCCTGTGAAAAGAGTAAGACCTCTCTAAAGGCAAAAATTTCCGCGGAACAAGACAAGGCGTCTTTGGATGAGGCGATAGCGACTGCGCACAGGGACAATGCATTTTCTCCTCCCGTTCGAGCTGAAGATGTAAAGAAGCAAAAAAAATCTTCATGGTTATGGGGTTGGTTTGGGTCAAAGTAAAACCGTAAACAGGTTCGGTTGCGTGAACGGGTGGCAATCCCTTAGGATGTGGCCATGGATGCCAAAGATGAGATTAAACAGAAGCTGGACGTTGCGGATGTGATAGGCGAATACGTGACCCTGAAACCCTCTGGCCAAGGGTCCTTTAAGGGTGTCTGTCCTTTTCATGCGGAGCGCACGCCGTCTTTTCATGTTTCCCGTGAGCGTCAGATTTGGAAGTGCTTTGGTTGCGATAAGGGCGGAGATATTTTTACCTTTGTCATGGAGATGGAAGGTTTGAGTTTTGTGGAAGCCTTGAAGATGCTCGCCAAGCGAGCGGGGATTGAACTTCCAGAATACAAACCCAATCCGCAAGGGAACAGAAATGACGTGCTTTTGGAGATGAACGAGATTGCTGCCAAGTTTTATCAAGCAATACTCCGTGATTCTCCGCAGGCCACCGGTGCCAGAAATTATTTGAGTTCTCGGAAGATTGATCCCGCCATGGTGGAGAAGTTTCGATTAGGAGCTTCCGTCAATGAGTGGGATGCACTCGCCCAATTTTTAAAAAGAAAAGGATACAGTGAAGAATTGTTAGTCGAAAGCGGTCTCTGTCTTAGACGAAAGTCAGGCAGCGGAGTTATCGATCGCTTCAAGAACAGAATAATGGTGCCGCTCTGTGATCCTAATGGCAGGGTGCTCGGCTTCACGGCCCGCGTGCTGCCAGGTGCGGGAGAGGAGGAAGCCAAGTACATGAACTCTCCGGAAACGCCCGTGTATCACAAGGGTCACATGCTCTACGGTCTGCACTTGGCCAAGAGTGGAGCTAGAAAAGCTGGGGAGATGATCATTGTGGAGGGTAACCTGGATGTCATCGCCTCACATCAGGCCGAGGTAGAAAATGTGGTGGCGAGTTCAGGAACAGCTTTAACAGAAGATCAGCTCCGCACGCTTTCACGCTACGTGAAGCGTTTAGTTTTCTGTTTGGATGATGACGCTGCGGGGTTTGCTGCTGCCAAACGCGTGTTTGAACTCGCCCTCAAATTAGAAGAAGCCGGAAATCCGCTTGGTGTGGAGTTCCGCTGCTTGGTTATTCCTAAAGGCGCAGGAAAAGATCCTGATGAGGTAGTAAAAAAAGATCCGGAGCTCTGGAGAAAGATTGCTGCAGAGTCTCAATCCATCGTGGAGTACTACTTTGAAAAGAACCTCCGCCTCTTTGAAGAGCAGGGAGAGGCTTCGGTTGAAGCATCCAGAAATCTGATAGACGAACTCCTGCCACAGGTCGCCCGTCTGAAGCGTCCCGATGAGCGCTACTTGTATTTGTTGAGGTTGAGTGACGCTACGCACGTGGCCGTAGCCATTCTTGAGGACATGCTGAAGGCGCAAAGTGCGCCAGCTGCCATAACTCGTCCCGTCACCAAAGGGGCGCCGGCCAAGCCGACGCACGATAAAATTTCCACCGCCGCCATCTTCCTTCTTGGCATTCTTCTGAAATACGAAAAACTCGCCCCGGAGATTCTGAAAAGAGTGCCAAAAGAGGCCTTAGGTGAGCCATGGAACTCGCTTTACAGGGAGGTGGAAGTGCTTTATACTCTCCCACAAACGCAACCAAACGCCGCCGCAGGAAATACCACCCTTTTTTCGCGACTCCGTACCCATCTCGAAGCTCGGGGAGAAACTCGACTCGTGAGCGCCATAGATACTTTGGCCTTACGTATAGATGAGATGCTGAGGGGATTGTCGCCAGCAGCCGTGCGCGCCGAAGTTGATCGTCATCTTATTCTCTTTAAGGAGAGCCAGGAGAAAATGCTTCGCAAAGACCTGGAAGCAAAAATTCGTCACGCGGAAACTACCGGTGACCAGTCTCTTTTAGCCGAACTTCTTAAACAGTACTCATCTCTGCTCTCCGGTAAAAAGTAATTTTTACCCCTTAGCGGAAATTTTATTATGGTTTCCAAAGTTGCTCGTCCCGCAAAGAAAAAGGTGGTGGTGAAGTCCAAGAAACCGGTGCTCATGAACAAGATGGCTGCCAAGAAGCCGCTGAAGAAGGTTTCTGCTCCTAAGAAGCCGGTGCAGCTGAAGATAGATAAAAAGAGCGCACCACCAAGCGAGGAATCATTGAACCGTTTGATAGAGCGCGGCATGACTCGCGGATTCGTCACAGAGAGTGAAATACTCTTTGCTTTTGGTTTCATAGAAGACCACATTGAACTTTTTGAAGAATTTTTGGATCGTCTGGAACGCAAAGGTCTGCACTTTGTAGAAATGAAGGAAGGACTGCTCGGTGGTAATAAAGGCCGTGAGGATGTCTACGAAAAATTGCGCATCACGGTAGACAAGAAATCTGACAGCGCGCTGACGGCTGAGCTTACCCAGGACTCCATTCAGATGTATCTCCGAGAAATTGGAAAGATTCCGCTTTTGAACGCTGAAGAAGAAGTAGCACTCGCTAAGCGTAAGGAACGGAATGATAAAGAAGCTGAACGCCGCTTGATTGAAGCGAACTTACGTCTGGTGGTTTCTATTGCTAAAAAGTTCGTAGGCAAACAGTTGTCCTTGCTTGACCTTATTCAGGAGGGAAACGTGGGCCTGTTCCGCGCGGTGAAGAAGTTTGAATACCGTAAGGGTTACAAGTTCTCCACGTACGCCACCTGGTGGATCCGTCAGGCCATCACCCGCGCCTTGGCTGATCAATCCCGCACTATTCGTATTCCGGTGCACATGGTGGAAACCATTAACCGCTTCAAGCAGGTAGAACGCCGCCTTATTCAGGATCTTGGTCGTGAACCGCTTTTGGAAGAATTGGCTGCGGAAATGGGTCTGCCGCTTGAAAAAGTGCAGCATATTCAGAAGATCTCACAAGAAACCGTCTCGCTTGATACCTCGGTTGGTGATGATGACGATGATTCAACCCTCGGTGATTTCGTGGTTGATGTAAAAAACCTGGCACCGGATAAGTCTGCTGCTCGTCAGCTCTTGAAGGATTACGTGAATGAAGCCATGCGTGATCTGACGCCGCGTGAACAGAAGATTCTGGAAATGCGCTTTGGTCTGGAAGACGGCGTATCTCATACTCTGGAAGAAGTGGGCCGAGAATTTGACGTTACTCGTGAACGTATCCGTCAGATTGAAGCTAAGGCGCTTGAGAAAATCCAGCAGAAGGATATTATTCAGAAGTTGCGCGATTACTAATATTCGTTCCTATGGAACAACTTAAGCAAAAGGCGCTGGTGCTCATCTTGCTCGCGCTTACCGGAATCCTGATAAACATTGTGATGTTTGCAGCAGGGATAGGGAATTGGCTGGTGCTCCTCGTGACCATAGTTCTTTCCGTGTACGCCGTGGTGACCTTAAAGAAGGCCATGGCCTAACAAAAAAGATCGCCCGTGAAGGCGATCTTTTTTTGGTTTACACGTCGTTCGCATTTGAGCGACCGCCGCGCTTGCGTTCGTTTTCCGTCAGATACTTCTTGCGGATACGTACAGACTGCGGAGTGACTTCTACGTACTCATCGTTATCAATATATTCAAGTGCACGCTCAAGGTTCATGTCGATAGCTGGCGTGATCACCACGATGTGATCGGCGCTTGAGGCGCGCATGTTGGTGAGCTTCTTCTCACGCACGGCGTTCACCGTCATGGTTTCCTTCATGGAAGCACCAATGACCATACCTTCATAAATCTCTGTTCCTGGAGCCACAAAGAGCGGTCCGCGTTCCTGTACCAGTGCCAAAGCGTATGGCGTGGTCTTGCCCTGATCTCCGGAGATGATGGAGCCCGTAGAGCGGCGGTTGATCTCACCCTTGTGCGGAGCGTAGTGAGAGAAGATGTGAGAGAACGTACCCTGACCCTTAGTGTCTGTCAGGAATTCCGTACGGAAGCCCAAGATACCGCGGGTAGGCATGGTGTACTCCAAGCGAGTGGAACCATTTTCTGCAATCATGTTGGTCATGTCACCCTTACGCTTACCCAGCTTTTCAATAACTGTTCCAGCGTATTCATCTGGCACATCGATGACAACGGATTCCATCGGCTCTTCCAAGACGCCGTTTTCCTCACGCATGATCACCTGTGGCTGGGAAACCTGCAGTTCAAATCCTTCACGGCGCATCTGCTCAATCAAGATAGCCAAGTGCATTTCACCGCGTCCGGAAACTTTGAATTCACCGTCAGCGCCGTCAAACTCCACGTGGAGTCCTACGTTGATCTCAAGCTCACGCTCCAAGCGCTCGCGGATCTGGCGTGAGGTAACCAATGAGCCTTCACGTCCCGCAAACGGGGAAGAGTTAGGCATGAAGTTCATGGTGAGCGTTGGGGCGTCAATGGCGAGCGTAGGCAGAGCTTCAGCATCAGGCTGTTCAGCCATGGTTTCGCCCACGTAAATATCCGGGAAACCAGCTACCTGCACAATGTCTCCAGCTACCGCTTCCTGTACTTCTACCTTTTCCAATCCGCGGTGCGTGTAGAGCTTGGTAATCTTTCCGGTATAGCGGGTGTTGTCCTGTTTGATGATGGTTACCGTCATGGCGTTCTTGATGGTTCCTTCCACAATACGGCCTACGGCAATACGTCCTACGTAGTTGTCGTATTTCAGGTTAGCTACCTGGAGGCGCATGGGCTTATCTGTCTCACTCTTAGCCGGGGGAACCGTCTTCAAGACAAGATCAAACAACGGACGGAGGTCCTTACTCTCATCCGTAAGTTCCATCTTAGCCACACCGTCACGACCAATGGTGTAAATATGTTTGAAATCAAGCTGGGCATCCGTAGCTCCGAGCTCAACGAAAAGATCAAAAACCTGGTTCAGCACCCAGTCTGGGCGAGCCGTTGGCTTATCAATCTTGTTAATGACCACAATCGGCTTCAGACCAAGGGCAAGAGACTTGCGGAGCACAAATTTGGTCTGTGGCATCGGGCCTTCGTAGGCATCGACCAGGAGCAAAACCGAGTCCACCATACGGAGCACGCGTTCTACTTCAGATCCAAAGTCCGCGTGGCCTGGGGTGTCCACAATGTTGATTTTAATACCGTCCACCATGATGGCGGTATTTTTGGCATAAATCGTAATACCACGCTCGCGTTCGAGTTCGTTTGAGTCCATGACACAGGTCTCAATCACATCACGATCCGTGAAGGTGTTGGACTGTTTGAGCATGGCGTCCACCAGGGTGGTCTTCCCGTGGTCAACGTGAGCGATGATGGCAATATTCCTAAACTCCATAAATAGCGCTATTTCTTGAAACAACTGGCGGAGTATAGCGCAATTTTTATGGTTTCGTCAAGTAAAAAAAGTTGTGAAAAAAGTGATAATCGCCTTATTTTACGGCCACATCTGTGGATTTCTCCCGCTCCTGCAACGCCTCTCTGAAGAAATCTGTCTCAATCCCGGCCGCTAATCCTGTTTTCAGGAGTGCGGTCAGGCGGTCATTTCTTACGTCTTCAAGGCTGTGGGCCAACTGATGGAGGGAGCCCTTACGGTCCTTTTCATAGGCAGCAAGTTTCTTCCAGGCCAAGTTTGCTGTCTCCTCGTGCCTTAGAGCTACGGACAGATCGCTCTCTCCTCTCACGCCCTGCTCGTCTACTGTCCCGTGAATGAGAGATTCTTTGAGATCATAATTCCAGAGTGCTCCCACATCTCCGGCGATAAGGATCTGATCATTTTGTGCGGTAATGTCTGCTTGGATGGCTGTCCGAATAACCTCGAGCTTTTTTCCCAGGGTTTTTGCATCTGTCTCATGCGTCAGGTCTAGCGCCTGTACTGCATGCATTCCGGCGCTCTGTGCAAACTGGAGTCGAGATCGCAGAAGATCATGAGCATTATTGGCGTATTCCCCGGGCAACCTGCCTGCTTCAAAGGCGGTCATGCTGACCACGCCTCCGCCCACTACAAATCCGGTTGGCCGAACTACCACGCTTTCTCTAATAATTTTTCCTTCGAGCACCAATTCTTCCGGCGAGTAGCCGGTGGCCACGGAGAGATTGTGGAGACCCTGCTCAGGAAGCTTGATCTGATTTCCGTACATGGCATGACAGAGTTCCGCATCAAGCGACACCGAACCATCAGCAGCAGTCTCTCCGCACTGCTCTGCAAGTTTATCCAGTGAACTGGCGTTATGCTTTGATACGTAATCCGTATACCACTCATTCATAGCCCTGATGACATCGCCCCTTTCAGCTTCCTGTCCGTTTTTGAAATGTACCGTATCTGTTTCCTGTGGCAGACCGGAGAAAGAAAAACCGTGTTCGGCCAGATCGTCCACGGTAGACTTCAAAACAATATTCGCCGCCTTCTCATACTGCATGTCGCGTTCAGTGGAAGCTTCAGAAAGTTTTTCTCCGCCTACGCCCACCGTACCTGCTACTCCGGCAAAAGCTGCCAGGCCGGCCGCAGCTTTAAAAAGTCTTGAACGCGCAAGCTTAGCCATGAATCCTGTTGGCTTTTCTTCCTCGTCCACCGTTGGCGCTTGTTCGCGCCATTTGTCACGGAGTGCAATCTGCGGATCTTTTTCTACCGGAACATCCGTAAAGGCGTCGACAGAGGCTACGAAATCATCCTCTGCTGCTAGTTCTTCTAGCGCTGTCCGTTGTCGCTCTACAATTTTATCCACGAGCGGCGTTTCATCAATTGGTCGAGCCTCGAATGCTGCCTCCTTGGTTCTCGGTTTCTCCATTCGCGGTTGGGACTCGCCGCGCCTCATGTCCATGACCATATGGAGAAAGTATAGCAGTTTTGGCCTATATTTTAGAGATGGCTTCCTCAAGGTTCATCCAGGAATCCTCCAAATATCCCATCTCTCGCGTCACTTCCGTTAGTCGGGCGGATTTTTCCGGTGCGTAATCTGTAGGGTTTTCAAAAAAATACGCAAGGATAGCGCTTTTTTCTTTATCCAGCGCATCAATCTGTTTTTGCAGACGGTCCTGTTCCTTTCGTTTTTCTTTGATGAGCAGGTGATGTTCTCTTGATTGCTTGGGCTTGGCAGGTGCCTTTTCGTTAGTGTCCTCAAGCTTCATTGCTTCTTCCATCAAATCCCGAAGATCGTCCACGTACTCCTCATACGTTCCGGTGTAATGCCTGAGCGTGCCACCGCGAATTTCATAGATGCGGTCGGCGAGCGCGTTCACGAACGTACGCGCGTGGGAGACAAAGATAACCGTGCCGCCGTATTCTTTCAGGGCGAGTGCCAGAGCTTCAGCGGTTTCTACGTCTAAATGGTTAGTCGGCTCATCCAGAATTAAAACGTTGTGCTCGTGAAGCAAGATACCTGCAAGGCATAGCCGAGCTCGCTCTCCGCCGGAAAGCACACTTGTGGTCTTTTCGAGATCGTCATTTCTAAACAGAAAGTTTCCGGCCATCATGAGGATGCGTTCGCCGGAAGTCATCACGGGCGCCATGCGCGTGAGGTACGCCAGAATGGTCTCCGTAGGGATCAGCGTCGCATCGGTTTTCTGATCGTAGTAACCTATGTCCGCCTTGTGCCACCACTTTACGGAGCCTTCGAGCGCATTGATCTTTCCCGCAAGAGTTTTAAGAAGTGTCGATTTACCTTTACCGTTTTCACCGGCAATGACCACTTTTTCTCCGCGTTTCACTTCAAAGGTAATGCCCGTGGCAATAACATTCTCACCGTAACCGATCGATAACTTTTCAGCACGAAAAGCCGTGCCCGGAATAATCTGCGGGGTAGGGATGACAATGCGCGCTGAACCGAGCGCCCCCGCTACCGCACTGATCTGATGTCGCAGCTTGGCAATGTGTTTAATCTTGCTCTGCGCCCGTGAAGCCTGGCTGGCCTTAAACCTAAAGCGATCCACAAAGTCCTGATGATGGGCAATCTCACGCTTTAAGCGCTTGTTGGTCCGCAGCTGGAACTCTTTTTGTTCTTCTTTCCAAGCAAAATACTCCACTACTTTTCCTGGATACGTGGTGAGCTCTCCACGTTCTATCTCAAACGTCGTATTACAGGTATTTTGTAGAAACTCGCGGTCATGCGCGGTCATGATAAAGCTGCCGTCATAGTCAGCTAAAAATTCCTCCAGGAGAATCAGGGTAGAAAGGTCTAGATAGTTCACCGGTTCGTCCAGCAAAAGTAAATTCGGCTCCTGTAAGAGCATGGCTACAATCTTCACGCGCATCTGGTAGCCGCCGGAAAGATTTGCGGGAGGGAGAAGATATTCTTTTTCCTTGAGGCCAAACTTTGCGCCAAGTTTGCGCACTTCCCAAGAGGGTTTTCCACTCATGGTTTCAAGGAAGACTTCGGTCGAAATATCTCCCGGAAGAATTTCATGCTGCTTTACGATTCCCACTCTGGTCCAAGGAAGAGTGGCTACCTCTCCGCCGTCTGCTTCCTCTGTGCCGGTGACGATGTTTAGGAGTGTGGATTTCCCTGCGCCGTTTCGGCCAATCAGGGCCACCTTCATGCCCTCCAGAATCACAAAAGAAAGATCGTTTAAGACCACCTGTTTTCCGTAGGATTTACTGATCCCTTTTCCTTCTAAAAGTGGGCGCGGCATGGGGGAGAGTTTAGCAAAAACAAAACACCCCGTCCAAAGACGAGGTGTTTTGAGCGCGAGGAACAGCTTACGCTGTTGCTTCTGCGCGAGCTACCTGGATAGCTTTTGGTCCCTTACCGTTCTCGGACTGGCCGATTTCGAAGGTAACTGCATCGTTCTCGCGGAGGTCGTTGAATTCAACGCCTACGAGTTCCGTTGCGTGGAAGAAAAGATCAGCGCTACCATCTTCTGGTGCGATGAATCCAAAACCACGATCTGTCAAACGCTTGATTGTACCCTGCATAGTCACTGTGAAAAGAATAATTCGTCGTGAGACTCAATGTGAGCTGGTTAACTTTGAACTCCGTACCGCCACAGTATGGCACATTTACCGCTTCTTGTACAGCACTTCCCGGAAATGCAGCTTACCGCTATGCTCCGGGTTACCAATCCTATGCGTATTCCTACCAGACGTTCTGAAGTGTGGCGCCACGCCAAAATGACGGATGATCACTATTTTACCCCAAAAGCCCTTGAAAAGATGCAAAAAGACCTAGAACGGCTGACGTCCGTGGAGCGTCCGCGGGCAGCGGAGGAGGTGCACCGCACCAAGCAAATGGGGGATTTGTCTGAAAACGCAGCCTATCAGGAGGCTAAGGTGGAGCTCCGGCGGATTAACGATAGAATCACCATCCTGGACCAGCGTCTGAAACACGCCGTGGTCATAGAAAAGGGGCAAGATGACGGGAAAATACGCATTGGTTCCACGGTCACGCTGTACGTAAACGGCAAACAAACGAGTTTTGAGATTTTAGGTTCGCATGAGACCAATCCGGGGAAGGGGAGGATTTCCCATCTCTCGCCGCTTGGACAATTGCTCTTAGGCCGAACCGAGGGCGAGAGCGTCACGCTGCACCATGACGGCAGAGCGATCGAATACGGAATTATCTCTGTGGCTTAGAGCGCACCGAGATCCAGTTCATCCGTGAACTTGATCTGGCTTACAAATTCTGGCACGTGGCTGACCATGATGACCGCGCCTTCGAAGTTATCGATGGCTTTGGCAATAATCGGGAGGTGGCGGAAGTTAATGTGGTTGGTAGGTTCGTCCAAAATAAGGAGG
>JAHFIZ010000028.1 GCA_023246145.1 Candidatus Uhrbacteria bacterium
ATCGCCGCTCCGAAGGCCGTCCTCATTGGCAGAACCAATGTCGGCAAGTCTTCTTTGTTTAACAAAATGGTGGAAGAGCAGAAATCGCTCGTTTCGGAAGTTGCGGGTACCACCCGCGATCGTTTTGAGGCTGACTGTATTTGGCGCGGCCACATTATCCGCATTGTGGACACGGGAGGTCTAAACGTAGACAAAACGGATGAAATTGAAAAGAACGTGATCAAGCAAACAGAAATCGCGCTTGAACAGGCGGACATCATTCTCTTTGTGGTAGACCTTGAAGTTGGCCCCACCAAAGATGATCTTTCCATTGCTCGTGAATTACAGCAGAAAAAAACTCCCGTCATTGTGGTGGGCAACAAGGCTGATTCTCCTGAAGTGCGAGAGAAACCAAACGGCCCGGACTGGTTGAACTGGCCGCTCATGAAGCCTATGCCTATCTCTGCCAAACAGGGCACAGGCGTAGGAGATCTGTTGGATGAGATTTACGAAAAGCTGGAAGCCTCAGGAAAGAAAGCTGCGGAAGTCACAGACATTCTTCCCATGCGTGTAGCTGTTCTTGGTGAACCAAACGTGGGCAAGTCTACGCTTCTCAATTCCATTTTGGGCGAACCTCGCTTCATTACTGCCAACGTCCCGCACACTACGCGTGAACCAAATGACGCGCTCTTAGAAAAAGACGAGCGCAAATATTTGTTCATTGATACCGCCGGCATCCGCAAGCAAGCGAGCATGCGCAATTCTGGAACCGCGCTTGAACAGGAAGGTGTAGAACGTACTCTCGAAATTTTGAAGCGCACGGATGTCGCACTTTTCGTTCTCGATGTAACTCGCGGCATCACCACGCAAGATAGACACCTTGCGGGCGTTCTCGCAGACAGCGGCGTCAGCACCATCATTGTGGTGAACAAGTGGGACCTCATTGAAAACAAGCACACCAATTCCGTAAATGAATTTGAAGCACAGGTAAGAGGTTGGCTCCCCCACTTGAAATACGCTCCGGTCATGTTCACCTCCGCCTTAACCGGCCAGCGTGCACAGGCGCTCTTCCCGCTGATTGATAAAGTGTTTAAGAGCCGCTTCACGCAGCTCACAGATGATGAAGCGCGTCAGTTCATGTCTCAGGCCATCATGCGTCACCGCCCAGTGAAGGGTAAGGGCGTGAAACACCCTAAGGTCACTTCCTTCACCCAGAGAAGCGTGAACCCGCCACGGTTTGTCCTGGACGTAGACCTGGCCCGCCGTGACTCCCTGGCTGACTCCTACGTACGCTTCCTAGAGAACCGCATGCGTGAAAGATACGATTTCACAGGTACACCAATCCGTATCAGAATCGAAGCTGGCAAAAAATCCCACACTACGTACTAAAGAAAACATCCCGCCAGACGGGGTGTTTTCTTTTTGACAAAACGGGCTCTGAGGAGTACATTTCACGGTCGCTTTGATCCCCAAAGCGAAACACAACCCGCGAGGATGTCATGAGCCAATACCCCTTTCGTTTTCCCTCTGAGGCAACGAGCAACGCGATCGTGCTCTACACCAAAGAGAGCGTCATCGTCGGAAGCCCACTTGATCTGCAGAACTTCTTTCAGGAAGCAGCCAAAACCCAGATGCTGCAAGGAGTTCAGCGCAGCTGGAGCGGATACAAATTCGACTCCATCCGTCTACATGACGGCAGTTGGATTGCCGTGTTCGAAGGCATGCACGGCGAAGAGCGGCTCATCGGCCGGCCCGTCACCCCGGAAGAGAAGACGGCGATCGAGAAACATATCACCGAAGCCTGTGAGCTCGGCGGCGTGATCGATCGGATGCAAGAACGCATGTTCGCCGTCCAGCAGCTCAAACACGAGTTTGAACACGAGCTCGAGAAGCGTATGCCGGAAAGTTTCCGCCCGTATGCGAAGAAGCTCGGCTGGACCAAGAACGGCTGGCTCGGCCTGCCGTTTACCATTGAGAACATGCTCACTACCCGCCGGCAGAAGAAGAGTTTCAAGTGTCGTCTGAATGAACGGAGCGACGCCGCCATTACCGCAGTAGCGGAGCTCTCCGTGGCGTGGCAGGGCATCGTCGCGGTGGACTTCGACATCGAAGGCAAGTCCATCCGCATCAAGCTCAAATTCGCGACCCCGTAGCACCCTGAAGATCCCTCGCATGAGCGAGCGTGAGTCTCTCCGTGCGGCGGGGTCTTCAGTTTAAAGAATTTGGTTCTTGGTATTCCAGTTTCTCTCCCGAAGGACTTTCTATTTTCCAAGAATTACCCTCGATCTTTTTGGCGAACTCATAAACAAGTGGGATCTTTCCTTTGCCGGCTGGAATGTCGAGCATATACCTCGGCAGTGCAATGCCTGTCACGTTTCCTTGAAGCTGGCGCATAAGCTCAATCCCCTCCTCTATCGGCACCCTGAAATGATTCGTGCCTTTCGCTAAGTCCAGCTGATGAAGATAGTACGGAACAACCCGGATATCCGTCAGTCTTTTAAAGAGCTCTTCGAGAACTCCCGCGTCGTCGTTCACCCCCTTAAGCAGCGGCCCCTGGTTCCTGACCACGATTCCCGCATCTACAAGCCTAGCGATGGCCGCAATATTCTCCGGCGCTATTTCATTAGGGTGATTGAAGTGCGTCACGATGAATATCGGATGTATAGGATCCATACACCTCTTGAGAATCGATATAAGATTATCCGTTATCCTTGAAGGCAAATTCACGGGTACGCGCGTATGAAAACGGATCCGCCTGATACTCGACACTTCACGCAGCCTCCGCAACCATTCTTCAATCTGAGCGTCGAGGAGCGTCAACGGATCGCCGCCCGTTAGAATCACTTCTTCAACCTCCGGATGTTCGATCAGATAATCGATAATATTCTCAATATCGCTTTTGACCGGCCCCGGATTAGCCTCGCCCGTTTTAAAACGCCTGAAACAGAATCGACAAAAGAGCGAACAAAAGAATGTGGCATAAATAAGCACGCGATCAGGATACCGGTGCGTTAAAAACGGCACCGGCGATTTGGCTTCATCGCCAATAGGATCTACCAATTCTTCCGGCGAGAACGTAAGTTCTTTTTCTTGCGGTACGCTCATGAGCAGAATGGGATCATTCGGGTTCTTAAAATCGATGAGGCTAAGTGTGTGCGGAGTGATGGATAACCGCATATTCTGAAGCACCTCTCGCATCCGTTCTTTATTTTCAATGGGAATGTACTGTTCGAGTTCATCAATCGTTCGCACACAATTCTTCAGTTCAGTCTGCCAAGGTTCTAATTCCATAAGATATAAAAAACCGTCAGCTTAACTGCGGACGGCAAAATAACGGAGCTAAAAAGATAGAGCTCCGTCAGGGAGAAGACTTGGGTGGATGAAAAACGGAACGGGTTACCATACAGCTAAACATCCGAAAAGCGCCTCACAATCTTTGCCGTCTTCTCTAGCTCCGCCAAAAGCTCACCCTTCAAAACTTCCAATTCTTCTTTTGTTGGCTTGGTTGATTCAGCGTACGTAATAGCTTCATCAATACTCCAAATAGGTCCGAGCGGACGAGGGTCATCTGCATAGCGCGGAAAAAGATGCCAGTGCAAATGATGATCGGTGTTACCAAGCAATTCGTAATTCATCTTCACGGGCTTAAACGCCTTGCAGGCAGCTTCCGCCACTTGTGCCATCTCCACTAAAAACTTCGTACGGAATTCGGGCTCCAACTCATGCAATTCGTGCACGTCAATCTTACAAAGGAAAAGCGAGTAGCCTCTAAAAAATTGATTGTCGCCAATCACTGCATAACCCGTCTCCAGTTCCGCCACAAAAGTATTATTCGTGCCGGCCTTAATCATTTCAATTCGGTTGCAGATGAAACAGGATTCGGACATAAAGCTATTCGTTTGAAATATTCTTAGTGAAGGTAAGCCGAACAGCGTCTTCCATGTATCTTCCTTCGGTGCCCTTTCTGAAAGTATAGAGATCTTTCACCACTCCCCTGGCCTGAGAACGTTCACTTAAAATAACCTGGTCTTGCTCAAAACTTTCTGGATGAGTTTCCAATTCGCGAAGAAGTTCACGTTGCTCTTCCGCTACTTCATAGCCCATTTTTTCTGCCCAACGGATCACACTCTCCTGACCAGTTTTCAGAATAACAGAAACAGGGTGCCCTGATGCCTGCGCCACCTGCTGTACCCAACCCTCAGCCGTTTCTAATAGTCTTGTGCCCAGTCCCGAGCGTGTCCGCAATTCCGGGGCAACGTATCTATGCTCAAGGACGAATGTCTGAGGGTCCTGAATTGCAAGATGCATTTCAGCAAACGGCATCCGCTGTTCATCATCACCCTCTACGTACTCAAAACAGACCCTATCCAGTCTTTCTGAAGGAGAGTTGTCGTACTTCTTAAAATCTATCCGTAGTTTAGTATTTTGAAATCCGGGAAGATCCTCGTCTCTCTCAAAGCAACGATAGATTACGCTCTTGTCTCCTTCATAAACTATTCTTGCGTCATCAAGCAGTGTCCCCTGAACAAAATGCTCTGCAATCTCTACCGGGATCGACAGAGAGGCTGATTGCTCTTTCTCACCATGAAATGCTCCTGATTCTTTAAACATATTTAAACTCCAAGAATTTCTTTCAGCGCGGCGCGGTCAGGCGCGAGCTCCAGACGTTCATCCTCAGGTGTTTCCTCTAAAGGACGCTTACCCGTTGCTTCAGAGATATACATGGTCCTAAGCGGAAAGTGAATATCCAGAGGTCCCACAGAGTCCATGGTCAGAATAACTGGTCGAACACCTTTCGCCGACTTAATCGTACCGTCAGGCATAACCACCGCGTAGGCATTCTCCCAAGCGGCACGCGCCAAGCCGCCGTGCTTCCTAGCAATCCCCTGGTAGTGCTCAACCATAGCCCGCGCTATGTCTTCTGGAGTCATCGTCGACTCGTCCCTCCCTTCAAGCGCGTTACGCCGAACACGAGCCGGATCCGCATTCTCACCGTCTATGACAAACGCCGAATCCATACCGAGGATCGGCAAATCCGTCTTCCCTTTATAGGCTAACGCTTTTGCTTTGGCGTTTTCTATAATATCGCTCCCCTCCTCAGGATCAATGGATTCGATGCCCTTATCCGCGAGTGTAAAACACTCGGCCACACCTTCAAGCAAAGAACGAACCCGCGCCACTTTGGCCTTATTATTTGTTGCAAGTAAAAGTTGCATAGAGATACTTTGCAACAAAGTCTAATACCTCCCCGTAAATAACGAAAGAGGGAGCCGGCCCCGTGGCCAAGCTCCCTCGAGAATCCCGTGCGCGTTATCGCCGAAACTCTGCGGCGTATTGCTTGTCTTCCCTGACCTCGAACCCATCCGCGCGGAGGCTATCTGCCTCCGCTTGGGTGAGATCCGCGGAGAGGTAGCGGAGATCGAGCTTCACGGTGATAACCCTGTTAGCACCGATCTTCTCTTGAGCTTCCGCGAACGTTTGCTTCCCATCCTTCCAAGAAACCACTACACGCCTGTCGACCTCCTCATGTGCCGTAAAAGGCTAGCAAGAAAAGGCTACCTCGTCTATGCATTGACTCTTGCGGATTGGAGAGGTATACTCTCTCGTCACTCATCCGAGTGGCACTGGGAGATACGATGCGAGTGCAAGTGCCATTCAATACGAAGAGTCTGAGTGCAAGGGAAAACTTTATCCTGTTCTTCTGGAGGGAAGAGCAGGAGGAAAATCCGGAAGTCGCCTGGAAACAGGCGAAGAGGCTTCTGAAACGCATCAAGATCGCGTGCGCGCGACTCGTCCGTTTGAAGCCCAAGGAAACCATCGATTGGGACGGCTATCTCAAAAAGATTCAGGCGCTCTTCCCGCTCGTTCAGAGGATCGAAATCCTCGAAGATGAAGAAAGTGAAGGGCAGTCCAAGACGGGATATCACCTTCCTTTCGAAAACGTCCTGAACGACGAACTCCTGCCGACCTACGGCTTCAAACCGGGTAAAGAGGCTGCTCCGCGCCGCGCCACGGGGTGGGGTTACGCATACCTCGTCGAGCGGCATGACGATGAAGCCGCATACGTCAAACAGCGCGCAGTGGTGGAACGCGAGCTGTACAAGCTCCTCCGCCCGTTCCTCCCCAAGAACATGAAGAGGAAAGATGCTGACTCCGTCCTGAACGGCGTCTTTCATGAAAGTAAGAACGGCGAACCCTGGGATGAGTGGCAGGATCCCTGGGAGGTCGAAAGCGCCCTTAGGGTGTTCTGCGATCGCAGCCGCGATACCCTGAAAAACTCAGCATGCGAGCAGATGTTCTTCAATGAGGAAGGACTCTGGTGGGGAGTGGACGGTGAGAAACTCCTGGGATTCGACCCTGGGTATGAGTGTTCATACATCGCCTATCACGCCGCCTGCGCCGCATACATGGACTATCCGAATGCGGCAGAAAAAATGCTGCAGCTCATCTCCCACGTGATTGCGGCGCCGGGCAGCGTGAAGAAGGAGGATCCGGAAACCTGGGTCGCCTACGTGAAGAAGCCCACCTGACCTTTCGAGGTTCGAGCCCGCGGCACGCCGCGGGCTTTCGTATTGCCTCTTTCCCTTCCAATCGTCTATCCTATACAGCATGTCATCCATCCTTATCATCGGGCTCGGGAATCCGGGAGCTAAATATGAAAAGACCCGGCACAATGCCGGATTTTTGGCCGTTGATGCTTTGGCCAAGAAGCTTGATGCCTCCTTTAAGCATGATGCTGAGCGGCACGCGGAGGTAGCGGAAACCGTTTCCGGGGATCATAAAGTGATTCTGGCCAAACCTCAGACATTCATGAATGATTCCGGGAAAGCCGTGAAAGGTATTGCCGATTTCTTTAATGTGCCAGTGCAAAACGTGTGGATCATTTCTGATGACGTGGCGCTCCCCCTTGGAACACTCAGAATCCGCACAGAAGGTTCCGCTGGCGGGCACAATGGGCTGAAGTCCGTCATTGAATACTTGAATACCGAAATGTTCCCACGCTTTAAAATTGGCGTGGACGCTCCCCCTGCTAATGTCCCCTTGGAAGCTTGGGTTCTGTCCAAATTCTCTGCTGACGAAATGATTATCCTCAAAGAAGTAATTAGTCAGACAGTGGATGCGGCCTGCGATGCGTTAAAAGATGGCATGGACGCGTATGGCAATCGGACACTCTGACGCGCATCTTTTAGCGTTGGCTAATTGTCCGGTGTTTGGCTGTCGCACTCTCGATAAACTGTTTGGGCATTTTGATACAAGCGAAAGGGCATGGCGGGCAACGGGCAGCGAACTGCGCGATCTTGGCGTACAAGAAAATCGAATCGAACTCTTTGAAAAGTACAGAGCGGGAACATCACCAGAAGCTGTCGAGGAATTAGTTCGACAAAATGGGATTGTCGTTCTGACGAGAGATCACGAACACTTTCCGGCGCTCCTCAAAACCATTTACGATCCCCCGTTTCTTCTTTTTGCCATTGGTGACACTTCGCTCTTGTTAAAAACTACCGTGGCCATGGTGGGCTCACGCGGCGCTACGTCCTACGGCAGAGAAGTTGCAAAGATGCTGTCACGCGATCTCGCTCGAGCAGGAATAATCGTGGTCAGTGGGCTGGCGCACGGAATTGATAGCGTGGCTCATGAGGGCGCTATCGAAGGCGGTCAAACAGCGGCCGTGCTTGGCAATGGCATTCTGTTTCAGATGTCTGGCGAGCAGGAAGACTTGAAAAGTCGAATTCTGGAAAAGGGTGGAGTGATCTTGAGCGAATTCGCACTGAAAGTTCCCGGGCATTCCTATAACTTCCCCATGCGGAATCGGATTGTAGCCGGGATGAGCACGGCAGCAGTGATCATAGAAGCGGCGCAGCCCTCAGGTTCTCTTATCACTGCCAAATCCGCCCTTGAAAACGGGAGGGACGTCTTCGCCGTTCCGGGACCGATAACCTCGGCTCTCTCCGAGGGAACAAATGACCTCATTAAAGATGGCGCGCATGTAGCCACCTGTGCCGCAGATATTCTCTCGCTTCTAGGGTTCGACACCAAGCGAAAAGCGGAAAAGGCCGCACTTACCTATACCCCGGAAAATGAGCTCGAAAAGGCCATTTTAAGCCTCCTAGGCGTGAAAGAGACACATATTGATGAGATCATAGCCTCAGTAGGCGAAACGCCCGCTAAAGTCTCAGAAACCCTGGTAACGCTAGAGATAAAGGCGGTTATCAAAAATGCAGGCGGAATGCGCTACAAATTCGCCTCCTAATTGCCAGCACTCCTTATTATTGGTATTGTCCGGCCGTTATGCCAGATAAATTGCTCATTGTTGAGTCTCCTACCAAAGCCAAAACCATCGGCAAATTTTTGGGCCGTGGCTATAAGGTAGTTTCCTCTTTTGGCCATATCCGTGACCTCCCTAAGAAAGAGATGGGCGTGGATACCAAGCACAATTTTGCTCCTTCCTACATAGTTCCGGATGATAAAAAGGACAAGGTAAAAATCCTGAAAGATGCTGCCAAAACCGCCGGAGAAATTTACTTGGCAACTGACGAAGACCGTGAAGGTGAGGCTATTGCCTGGCACATTGCGAACGTTTTGAAATTGGATCCAAGCACAGCCAAGCGCATTACTTTTCATGAAATTACGAAGAGCGCTATTGACCACGCCCTTGAGAGTGCCCGCAGTTTAGACATGAATCTGGTGGACGCGCAGCAGGCGCGCCGCATTCTTGATCGTTTGGTGGGTTACGAACTCTCCCCGCTTCTCTGGAAAAAAGTACGCCGCGGACTTTCTGCCGGACGCGTGCAATCCGTTGCTGTTCGCCTAGTAGTAGAGCGCGAGCGTGAACGTTTGGCTTTCAAACAAGACGAGTACTGGTCTATTGAAGCCAACTTTGAAAAAGACGGGCAAGCTTTTGAGTCTAAGCTTTCGATGATCGGTGATAAGAAAATCGACAAGTTGGACATCAAGGAAGAGAAAGAAGCGAAGGCAATTGTTGAAGCTGTTACCGGTGCCGACTTCACCGTTACGGCGGTCGAGCTGAAGGACGCAACGAGAAAACCGCCGACACCGCTCACCACCTCTACGCTTCAGCAGGAGGCGTACAACCGCTTGGGCATGAGCGCTAAGCAGACCATGACGCTGGCCCAGAAGTTGTATGAAACGGGACACATCACTTACATGCGTACGGACTCTCAGAATTTGAGCGAAGACTTTTTGAATACCGCCCAGTCCTACATCAAATCTTCTTTTGGGGATAAATACGCCACGGGCGCCGTTCACTACAAAACGCAGAAGAAAGGCGCGCAGGAAGCCCATGAAGCTATCCGCCCTACGGTGGCTGCTAACGCTCCTGATACGCTCAAGGATCAGCTTGATCCGGGCATGATGCGTCTTTATGACCTCATTTGGCGCCGCACACTCGCTTCCCAGATGCCGGCCGCTAAAATTCGCCGCACAGGAATTGATCTCACCGGCAACAAGCACACCTTCCGCGCTAACGGCAGCACGGTAGCTTTTGATGGCTTCATGAAAGTTTGGCAGGCCTCTGAAGATAAGCTCCTTCCTTCATTAAAGGAGGGCGAGAATATCGGCCAAGCCAAAGAGATTATTCCCTCACAACATTTCACAGAACCTCCCGCACGTTATTCTGATGCGAGCTTGATTAAAGTGCTCGAGGAGTACGGCATCGGTCGCCCATCTACCTACGCGCCTACGCTTGCGACTATCGAAAGCCGCGAATACGTACTCCGTGATGACAACAAAAAACTTTTCCCAAGTGACATCGCCATGATCGTCACGGATCTTTTAACGGAACATTTCCCGGAAGTGGTGAACTATGAATTCACTGCAGACATGGAAAAGAAGTTTGACGGCATTGCGGATGGTGAAGAGAAGTGGACGGAAGTTTTGAATCACTTCTATAAGCCGTTCCATAAGAACATTGAAGAGAAGTCCAAAGATCTCTCACGTGCAGAAGTCATGAAGGAGCGTTCACTCGGGACCGATCCGGAGTCGGGACTCGAAGTGATCGCGAGAACGGGACGTTTCGGTCCGTTTGTTCAGCTTGGCGGTGCAGACGTAGAGAAGCCTAAGCGTGCCTCTCTCGAAAAGCACCAGACGCTGGATACGATTAAGCTCGAGGACGCGATGAAGCTCTTTGTTCTCCCCCGCACTGTAGGTAAGCATGAGAACGGAGAAGAGATCATTGCCAACACCGGACGTTTTGGCCCGTACCTCAAGTGTGGCGAGGTAAACATCTCCATTCCGCCAACTGAGGATCCAAAAACTATCAGTCTCGAACGGGCAATTGAACTCTGCGCAGAAGGGATCACGAGAAAAAAGAAAATGATGGAATCTCTGGCGGAACTCGGCGAAGATCCGGAAACGAAAGGCAAGATTTTGGTGAAAGACGGCCGCTACGGACCGTATATCACGGACGGGAAGACCAACGTCACCGTGCCAAAGGACATGGATCCAAAAACGGTCACACGAGAATTGGCCATTGAGCTCCTCATCAAAAAAAGAAAATCGCCTAAGAGAAAATGGGTCAAGAGAGAAAAAGAAACCGAGGGCTAAGCCCTCGGTTCTGTTTTTATATACGGATAATATTCCTCATCAGTGAGTGGCTCGCGTGTTCCCGCATCAAGGACTACCGCTCGCCAGACGCCGTTTTTCTCTACCGGCAAGATGGCCAGTTTGTCATGCGCGCCTGCTAACAAGCGCATGTTTCTGAGACCACTTTCCGTCAGCATCTTGCGCGCTGTCTTTTCTAGAAATCGCTCCAGGAAAATAGCGTCATCATTCTTTGGTGTGAACCCAAACTCTTCTGGTGTATTCCTCATCACCCGGATGAGCGGGTCAATCAAACGATCCCCATCGCGCACCACCGCTTCTGCAAAGTACGGCAGCATTTCTGCATTAGGTGCACCCACCGATTCTTCCGCAATTTCCATAAGAGGAGCGGGCTCAGGATGCTCCCTTCTCTCGGTCCCCGTTCGTGGGGCCGAAAGGTGGAAACGGTCGGAAATGCCTCCGGTAAAACCATCCATCACGCGTCCGAGAGCTGCACGCATCTCCGGAAGTGAAGCCGCATGTTCATCTTGAACACCCGCACCTCTCGCCAGGATGCCAAGCGATTCTTTAGACCCTGGTCTCGCACTATCACTTGGCATCTCACGAAGAAACCCTTCAATGGCGTAATTGCCAATCACTGCCTCAGCATGGCCCTTGCGCCCGTCAGGCACGGCGTGTTCATAAGACAAAGTGAGTGCCCTGATGTCATGATCTGGCTGATGAAGAAGATACGTGCCGAGCATCTCTGCTTCCCTGCTCCCCCCGTCCACAGCAGTACGCGTTCCGGCCTCTAAAATTCCTGCCACCTCTCGGTTAAATGGCGCCTTGTCCGTTCGCTTGTCATGACGCTCGTCTATTTGCGTAAGGTCACTCAAAAGCATCTGGCGGCGGGCAGCAGGATGACGGGATGCTCTAATCCTCTGGCGCAGAGCTGCGCTCAGCATGTCATATTCCGAAAGTTCTCCGGGAGCTGATTCACGGGAAGCTTCACGGAGCCTAGAAAGACTCTCACGCAATGCTGCGCGTTCAGCGGAAGAAAAATGTTGGCGCGAAAGAAATTGTGGAAAATCCACCCCCACAGGAATCCCAACCGTGCGCATACCCGAAAGAAGGAGACCACTTTCTACTGCGGCCGCTCTGCCAAACATCTCCGGTTCATGCTCGGTCTCTCTCACCGATTCTCTCTTCCCTCGGGTAAGCAAATACTGAAGCCCGCTCGTTACGCGTTCACTAAAAC
>JAHFIZ010000074.1 GCA_023246145.1 Candidatus Uhrbacteria bacterium
GGATACCATGACACTCATCGATCGAAACATTCTGCGTCTGGGGATCTTTGAACTTTCCTTTGATGAATCTATTCCCTCTAAGGTAGCTATCAATGAAGCTATTGAGCTCGGGAAAACGTTCGGCGGAGATGCTTCCGGAAAGTTTGTGAACGGCGTTCTGGGTGCGGTCTTCAAGGATATGAGCGATCGCGGCATTGTGAAACAGATCGATATCGAAATGGAAAAGAAGAAACAGGCTGAAATGGCGGCCGCAGGGGCCGACGTCTCTGTCGGCCCGAACGCGGCGGACGTCGATCCAACTGAATCCGAAATGTAACTATGGAAAAAAATATTCAGGAATTGGCAGACAAAATAGGCGTACCTTACAAGGCGGACGGCCATCTGGAGCAGGCCGTAGTGCACAGATCCTATCTCAATGAACATCCCACTTTTCCGCTCAATCATAACGAACGTTTGGAGTTTCTCGGGGACGCCGTCTTAGAACTCGTCGTCACCGAGTACCTCTACAGCAATTATGAGAACCCGGAAGGGGACCTGACCACCTGGCGCTCGGCCCTCGTAAATGGTGACTCCTTGGCAGAGATAGGTATAAAGATTGATATTGAACCGTACCTGTATCTTTCCAAAGGTGAAGAGCGAGACGCAAATTCCAAAGCTCGCCGCTACATTCTGGCAAACGCCATGGAGGCGATCATTGGCGCTATCTATCTCGACTTTGGTTGGGATCTGGCTAAGCAATTCATCGACAGGTTCGTTCTTGTGAACCTCAAAGGAATTCTGGAAGATCGTTCCTATGTAGATCCTAAGAGTCGTTTTCAAGAAGCTGCTCAGTCTAAGCTTTCCATCACGCCAAACTACAAGGTGCTGGAGGAAAGCGGTCCGGATCACAATAAGATTTTCAAGATCGGTGTGTACCTTGGAAAGGAACTTGTGGCAGAGGGGGAGGGATCAAGTAAGCAGGAGGCCCAGATCAGCGCCGCAGATAATGCACTCAAAGCAAAGGGTTGGTAAGGAAAAAACGATCTCCCAAGGGAGATCGTTTTTTGGTGCGGACGGAGAGACTCGAACTCTCAAGGGTTGCCCCATACGCTTCTGAGACGTACGCGTATACCAATTCCGCCACGTCCGCATAATGACGACGCACTACGATTTCCAGCTACTGCGTTGCGGGGCCCCTGCTCGGACTCAACGTACTTTGATCAGTACGTTTCGTCCTCGCTGTCCCCGCGCCTTGTATCTGAAAATCGTAGTGTGTCGTCAGTGACCTCTTTTCGACGCCTTGTATTTCAAAATTTTACGCAATCGTACCTCGTCAACGATGCAAATTCTTTCACCAAATCGAGAGAGTACTTTATCACAAACTGGCGGGCTCGTCAAAAGAGAGCCATTCTTACTTCAGAACGGGTTTTGTCTTGATATACCACTCGTTTACATCAGCAAAACGGTCTGACGGCAGATTGACTGACGGCAGGTCTATGCCCTTAATTTTGCTTGCTGAAGCGTAGGTATAGGTTGGTTGGTACAGGAAAACGGCCGGCATCTGTTCTTTAAGGACTTCGGCGAGCACGCCATAGGCACTTGAGCGCTTTTCCTCATCCGGAGTGGTGCGGATAGTGGTAATAGCTTCATCTGCCTGACGATTGGTGAGGCTAGTGATGTTCAATCCCGGGAAGGAACTCTGCGAGGAATGCCAGTACGGGTAAGGGTCCTTAAAGGTGCCGTAAAGTTCTCCCGCCAAAAGAACGTCAAACGTCCGGGGCTTCAGGACATTTTCTTGGAGCTCCTGCTGGGCAAAGGTATTGATAGTCACTGCAAATCCCAGAGCCTCCCACTGTTTTTTGAGTTCGTCAGCTACCCGCGTAAGCTCTGAAGCGTTGGCCACGGCAATAGAGACGGACAGCGGTTTGTCACCCTTCATACGCGTACCACCCTCTGCCGGTACCTTATAACCAGCGGCATCGAGGAGAGCTCCAGCCGCAGCTGTGTCAGCACCAGGAATACTTTCTGGCGGGGTGCCTCCGGGAGTTCCACTGAAGAACGGGGAGATGAGCGCATTGGCATGACCGGAGAGAACGGTATTAATGATGTTCTGTCTGTCCGTTCCCACGCTCAGTGCTTTTCTGATGTTTACGTCAGACAGGGCGCCGGTCGTTTTGCCATTAATAAAGGCGGCGGTGTATTGCGGGAGGATGGCGTGATAGAGGTGCAGTGAATGCTCATTAGCAAAACGAGCAATATCATCAAATGGCAGCGTAACTGCGCCTTCAATATTGTGATTGCGAAGCATGGTGGATAATTCATCCGCACTGCCCGCAAATTTAAAAGAAAGTTCATTGATGTAGCTGCCTCCACGGTAAAAGTTCTTATTTCTGACCAAAGTCAGGCTGCGTAATACGCCGCGGCTGTCCTTCTGCAGTTTTTCAAACTGGTACGGCCCACTGCCAATGGGTTTGATGTTGAGCGGAGTGAGCTGAGCGCTAGAAGGCGCCACTTCTTCCCAGACATGGGAAGGCAAAATACCTACCGTGAGATAGGAGAGAAATGGAGCGAAAGGTTCTTTGAGCTTAAAGATAACCGTCTGTTCATCAGGAGTTTCCACGGTTACTCCTTCAAAAGCAGAGCGGAGCGTGCTGCGGTATTCCGGATTTTCTATAGCTCCAAAGGTAAAGCCTACGTCTGCTGAGGACAGGGGATCACCATTTTGGAAAAGCGTACTCTGACGGAGTGTAAACGTGTAGGTTTTCCCGTCAGGAGACATTTCGTATTTTTCCGCCAGATCTGGTACCAAGCCGGTTTGCGGATCAAAGCGCATGAGCCCTGAATACACCAAGTGCGCCAAATCATTATCTACATCACTCACGTTAGCGTAGAGCGGGTTAATGAGGGAAGGATAGCCTATGACGCCTTCCGTATAGCTTCCGCCTACTGCAGGAAGATTGCTGTTGTGGCTTTGAACAAATTGAAAACCGAGTGCCAGGATGGCTAATGCGGCCACGGTGAGGGCGCCGGCCGCCGCACCTTTTTCTTTGCGAGTTAAAAAACGAGGGAG
>JAHFIZ010000029.1 GCA_023246145.1 Candidatus Uhrbacteria bacterium
AAACCCTTCTTTGATGAATATCCGAGCCCAGAAACTCGTGACGTTCCCAACACCCAAGGAGGCTTCAATGCCCCGCATGATGACTGTGTTGTTTCTCCTGCTCTTCCCCCTCACGGCTTCGGCCTCTGAGGTGGGCGATGCCAGCACCAACAACGCCGGGCCCGTCCCGGGACTGTTCAAGGATCGGCGGCCCCAAACCACCGGTCAGTGCGACAACGACGCCAACACGGACCCGAACAAGATCCATGTGAAGGTGGAGTTCGTCAACGAGCGCACCAAGATGAAGGAGCTCGTGGAGTACGGCGAAATGTGTCGGCGCATCAAGGCCGACCAGGACCGCAACGAGTTCCTCAAGAACTCCACCACCCAAGCGATGCTCACCGGCAAACAGCTGGTGATCAAGACCGACAGTCACGGCAACGTGACCGTCATCGCCAACCAGCCGATGGTCGGCGGTCTCTACGGCGGCAACCTGATGGGCGTGGGCGGAGCCCTCGCCATGGCGCAGACCGACAGCGATGTCGATCAGCTCCGCGCCTTGCTGGCTGCCCAAGACGGTCAGGCCCCTGCCCTGAACGGCGGAGGCGGACGTCGCGGCGGCGGCAACAGGGCCACCTCCAACGCCGAGCTCGCGGCGAAAACCGCCGAGCTCGAGCTCGCCAAGAAGGACCTGGCCTCCCAGGAAAAAGTGATCAACGAGCTCAGCAAGTAGCTGATCACGTCGACCACGACTACAACGACAACGGATCCCCGACCGATCGCACTGCAACGGTAGTGCGATCGGGGATACAACAGAGGACGAGCTGCACACTGTGTGCCGTTCGAAATCTGTCACATCCTAGACTAAACGTTCTATACCGTCCTGGAGGACACCATGCGTTTCATCTTCATCACCGCCCTCGCCCTGTCCACCCTCGCGTTCGCGGGGGGACACAAGAACGAGTCCGACGTGGATGCGCCGGAAGCCCTGCCCATCAAGGTGGAGCTCCCGGGCTGCCAGGCGAATGGTCTCCGTCCCGTGAAAGCGGGCGTGATCATGCTCTGGGAACCGAAAGGTTGCCGTGGGAAGGACGGGTTCGTGCAGATCGAGAACAAAACTCGCTTCTGCATTCGCCCTATCATCACCGGCATCAACCAGCCGATCGTCATCAACAAGGAGGACGTGCCGGGAGTCGGGGAAAACCTCGATATCCTGTACGGAGTCCGGACGGCGACGAAGTACGTGACGTGCATCCCTGCACACACGAACGCCTTCATGTTCACGGACGAGACCCAAATCGTCGTGACGGGAGTAGGCTACAAGGTCGGGATCGACGGTTGGTTGGATGCCCCGTGGGTGATCACGGGCGTCAACAAGCAGTTGAACCAGGCGGATGCGACGGGGACCCTCCCCTCGCAGCCCGTCGGGAACTTCACCGCCGGCACCTACAACCTCAACTGGGCCGGCACCTCCAAAGTGAGTGCCGATAACCCCACCCCGGAGATCATCTTCTACCCGTAACGACGTGGTGGGAGAGCGGATCTCAGGGTCGCGCGGCTGGAATTCCTTCGGGAGTTCTGGCCGCTTGTTCGTTTAGGGAGCAAATTTTACGCAGATTGGGAGACAGATTAACGCAGATGTGAGTCATGAACGAATACTCGTACGCAAATCAGATCGCTTCGGTCGACTGGGTCTCGTACTGCCGGTCGGATCGCTTCGGTCGATTACTAACTCCCTCGCGATATAACAAAACGAGACCCGGATAGGGCCTCGTCTTTTAAAAACTGTGAGATCAATTAGGAAGTAGCTACGGTGAGCTGCGTGATGACGAAGCTGCTGATAGCGTAAGAGGCAAGGAGAATGACCAGACCTACTACTGCGCTGATCAAAATGTTGCGAGCTTTATCCACGGCCTTAGGATCACCCTGAGCAGTCATCCAAATGAAACCAGCGTAGATGACGAGTACCAGGAAAATGACGCCAAGGAGGCCAAGGAAAACGGAGATGAGACGACCTACGGTCTCTGTAAGCGGCACATCAGCCTGGCCTGTTTGCTTCTGCACTTCTCCAAGCTTGTCCGTTAGGTTCACGCTTGAAGCCGCATGAACATGCGGGATAGCGGCAAAGCCGAGAGGAAGTGCCACAAGTGCTGCGCTCACGAGAAGATTTTTGAGATATCTCATAATTTATATATGAATTTGTTGAATAGAGTATACCTCACCACGCAAGTCTTGTTTACGCGCTGTGCACAATCCCGGTATAGGCCGTAGAGCCTGTAGTCGCCTTCTGCAACTCTTTGGTCACCGTAGTGGTAATAGCGTAAGAGGCAAGGAGAATAACCAGTCCGATAACCGCCCCTGTCAAAATTTCTCGCGCCTTATTAATGGCCTTAGGATCTCCCTGCGCCGTCATCCAAGTGAAACCGGCGTAGATGACCAGAAGAAGGAAAATGATCCCAAGGAAACTGAGGACTACAGAAATGATGCTGCCAATCACTTCCGGCAAAGTGCGCGTGGTAGAGAGTCCGGTCTTCACTCCTGCCTCAGGGAGACCATTGGTGAACCCGGCCGCATGGGCGAAGGGCGCTACAGCTACAAAGCTCAAGGTTAGCGCTGCGAGAGCTAATGAAATCTTTTTTAACATATTCGTTTAGCCTCCGGCTGCTCCTCCGCCGCCTGTGGTGGATGTGCCACCACCGGTAGCGTTTCCGCTATCAAGCGCGTTGAAGACCGCCGTGGTCAAGGCATAAGAGGAAGCCACAATCACCGCACCAATAACAGAGGAAATGATGATCTCCTTAGCTTTAGCCACCTGCTTAGGATCACCCTGCGCGGTCATCCAGAGAATGCCGGCGTAAATCATGAGCACCAAGAAGAGAAGACCCAAGAGTCCAAGCACCGGCTGGATAATCTTTTCACCTATGAAGACGGCAATATTTCCGTTAGCGGTAATGTACGCGGAGCCGTACGCAGCGTTTCCGGTCTTCCCTAAGCCAGAGTCATTGGTAGTAAAAGCAGCGTGCGCAAACGCAGGTGAAAAAAGGTAGGAGGCTAGCGCAAGACCTGCGAGGAGTTTTCGCATAAAGAGTCCGCACCTTTTTACAAAGATGCGGAATACTTTATTAGATAACTATCCTGATGTAGCGGTAACAATAGAAGAGATGACGAACTGCGTAATGGCAAAGGCTGAAAGGATGATGGCAAGTCCAATGATACCGGCAATGATCAGGCGCTTTGCTTCAGCTACCTTTTCATCATTTCCTCCGGCTACCATCCACTTGAATCCACCCAAAAGCACAATCACCACCGCTACTACGCCCAAGAACCCAAGGGCTACGCGGATCAGGCTACCAATCGTGGTCTTCAAATCTCCTTGTCCAAGACCGGTGGAATCACCAAAGTCTGAGCCAATGATGTCCTGCGCATCAAGCGGTTGCGCGTGAGCGGCAGGGATAAAGGCTGGAGCAAAATGCAGAAGCGGGAGCGAGAGGGCGAGTCCTACGACCGTGCTCATCGCCAAGCGCACAAGAGCTTTCACCATAGTATGACTGATAAAAGAAGGAGTAAATTCTTGGGAAAAGTATAGCACGCAGTCCAAGCTAGATGGCACTGCCTGTGGTCAAGCTATTAATGAGCGCCGTAGTAAGGACATAAGCTGCGGCTACAATGCCGAGCCCGGCCACCGTCCAAACCAGAATATCTTTGCCTTTCTGTACTTTCTTAGGCTCTCCCATGGACGTAATCCAGAGCATGCCACCGTAAATGAACATGAGGAGGACGAGTGAACCGATGATAGAGAGAAGCGCCGAGATAACGCGGCCAATGAGTACACGGGGATCCGTTTCTCCAAGTGGATTGATGAGCGTAGGCGTTTTTCCGCTTGAGGTGATGGTAGAACCGCCGTTGTTCGTGACGGTTTTGGTGGGCGCGGAAGCTGCGGAGGCTGCTGCAGCAGCTGCGGCCGCGTCAGCTCTCGCCGTACAAGCATCCAATGCAGCAAGCGCTATGGAACAATCAGGATCCGAAGCCGGTGGCGTGGCGCTCAATCTACAGTCATCATAGCTCTTGGTGTACGACGTACAGTCCACGGTAGTGCCGCCTGCTGCCTTTACAAGAAGACTTGGAGCAACGGTAAAGGCAATCAATGCAAGAAGGAAAATGGCGCGGGAAAGATATTTCATAGACTATTTTTTAGCGGGGGTTCCGTCCGGATTGGTTCCGGTGACGTTTGTTATGGTGCCTTCAATAGTGCTTGAGGGGAGCTTTCCGGCCAGTCCGCCAATAATGAAGTTCACAAAAGCGTAGGCGCCAAAGATAATAAACAGACCAATGACGGCATTACTCATAGTCTCCTTCCCTTCTGCCAACATTTTGTCATTACCGTGGGAGAGAATCCACATCAGTCCGCCGTACACAAACATAACCAGCACTATGGAACCGCTGAGGCCCAGAATCACCACGCTGATGTTCACAAAAATCTGCATCACATCCCCCAGTGAACACTGGCCGGTGGCTCGGCAGGTACACGTATCCTCCACACCTTCCCGCGCAGCACTAGGACAAATCTGCGCAAAAATAATGCCTTGCGCCAAAATGGCCTGATAGCCTGACTCTACCGTGGTTTGCGCGTGCGCTACCGGCGCAAACGGCAAAGCCAGCGTCACCGCAAACGCTAAAGAAAGAAAAAATTTACGGAGATGACGAACCATATTCTCCTCACATGATATCACGCCTATGGGTACGTCTGTCCTACTACACGCGCCGCTTCTCCCAACGCTTTCTCTGGTTCATTAGTACCGCCCAAAATAGTATCTGCAAGATTTTTGAAGGCGCGTACCATAGCGTCTGCATCTGCACCGTGGTACCAGGTTTCTGCCGTCAAAAGCTGGCTTGAAAATACGCCCAGCGTTTCATCTTCCAACTGATCACTGATAAGCGTACGGAGTGCTGTTGGTTTCTTTGCAGTTGAAAGATAGCTCTTCACGTTATCTCCGTTTGCAGCGTAGAGCAGGAAGTTCCAAGCGTAATCAGCGTTCTTACTGGTTTTTGAGACACCTTCTGCCCAGTAGTTGGCAAAGTTCACCTGCTTGCCGCCCGCAATCTGCGGAAGTGGTGCAATACCGTAATCCAGTTTTGGTGCAGCACTTTCAATGAGTGGCACGTCAAAGCTATAGCCTAAGTAAAAGGCGGCTTGGCCATTAGCAAAGGCTTCACGAGAGGCTGGAAAATCCGAATTCCAGCTGTAAACCTGTTTAGTGGGATTAGCAAAATCCGTGTAGAAGCGCACCGCGTCAAGGCCTGGCTGCACGTCTTGCGGCGTTCCCTGCGGCACGGTGTCAAAAGCTACGCGGCCACGGTCATCTTCCATGGGCGTACCGTTCTGCATCATGAGAACAGACATAATGTCCGCCACGCTCTCTACATTGTCTGACGTGCCAAGCGCAGCACCAGACTGGGTGATCTTTCCGGCTGCATCAATTTTGGTGAGCTTTGGGACATCAGCTAACATTTCATCCCAATTTTTTGGCGGTTCGGCAATCCCGGCGGCGTTCAAAAGTGCTTTGTTGTAAAACAGCGCCAAAGTATCTACCGCAAACGGCACCGCAAAAATGCGCGGAGCTACTGCTGTATCTTCATTTGGCTGGTAATCAATGATCACGTCACTTGCCACTGCATCAATGTAATTCTGCTTGAAAGCTTTTTGGGATGGCGTAGCCTCCTCTCTAGCCTCAAGTACAGTCTCTTTACGGAGCGTGTCCTTGGTTACCAAATAGGAAACATTCAAGGTAGGCGGCATGGGGGTCAGGAGATCCTTAAATTCGCCCAGCTTGTCATTATGGACGGAGAACATATCCGGCCCTTCCCCGCGCGCCAAAGCCTTAATGAGTTCTGTCTCGTATTCTTCTGGACGGAAAATTTTGTAATCAATGCTGATGTTCGGATGCAATTTCCGGTAGCCGTCTATGATGCCCTTCATGGTGTCATCCGTATCAAAGACTCTCCAGTATTTGAGCGTGATTTTAGCCGTAGAGGCCGTCCCTGTACTTGTCCCTCCCCCAAAACAGCCGGCACCCGTAGTGACCAGCACTACACCTACAAGGAGGAAGGTGAAAAATTTCTTCATGGACATACAAGACATGTTACGAAAAGTTGTAGATGCGAAGGTCTTTACCGCGCCGGAGCCCCGGAACGGTCTGCTCAATGACGCGGAGCGGGGTTTTGTCCTTGAAGGAGAAATCGATCGCCAGTACCACAGCGTCAGGACGTAACTCCGCCTGCAATTTCTTTTCTATCTTCTCCATCAGGCTCGGCAGAAGATACAAAACCACATGCGTAGCATCACGGAGATCGGTTTTAAAAAAATCCCCGTGGGTCAGCTCTGCAGATGTTCCGCGGAGCTTCCATTTAGCGAGCGCGTACGGCAAGAACGCTTTCTCTATGCCTACGGCACGAATATTCGGAACTTTTTCAAGTGCCGAACGGAGAATTCGCCCATCTCCACAGCCCATATCATACACCACGCTCCCTGACTTTAGTTCAAGTGCGTCAACAATTCCCGGCACAGACTGAGCAGGTACCGGCACAAACGGCGCGCCGCTCCCCACAATGCTCACAAACCAAAGAGAAACAAAAATGAAGGCCAGGAGCGTCAGTAGCAGCATCAGAAACAGGACCGCTCCCTCTAAAACCATACGCTAGCGGATCTTTTTATGCTTTAAATAGTCTCTCAAGCCTTCCTTTACCTCAGGATGCGCTAGGCCCAATTCAATCTGGGCCAAAATGAATTGCAATTTGTTGCCGCAGTCATAACGGCGGCCGGAAAATTCTTTTCCGTAGAGCGATCCTCCGTTTTGTAGGAGTGTGGCGAAGGCGTCCGCCAGACGAATCTCTCCATCTTTCCCGGGCTCTTGCGTTTCAAGCAGTTTAAAAATTTCTGGCGTAATAATATATCGGCCAACCACGATACGGTTTGAAGGCGCTTCTTCTTTGGAAGGCTTTTCTACAAACTTTTTGATATCCCAGGTTCCCTTTTCTACTTCAGAGCCGTCTATAACGCCGTAGCTCGAAACCTGGTCCATTGGGACTTCCTGAATAGCTACTACCGGCGCATTGTACTTTTCGTACGTTTCAATGAGCTCGCCTATAGCCGGATGCTTGCCAGCAATAATGTCGTCTCCAAAGAGAATTGCCACCGCTTCATTCGGACCTACAAAAGGCGCTGCTGCCAAGATGGCATGACCGTCACCGAGTGGCTTCTGCTGACGCACAAAGGCAAATTTGGCCAGTTTTCCTACTTCCTGGATAGCTTTCAGCTCCTTCATTTTATTTTTCTGTTCTAGGCGATATTCGAGCTCGAAGTTCCGATCGAAGTGATCTTCAAGCGCGCGCTTACCGATAGCGGTCACGAAAATAATCTCTTCAATCCCCGCCGCTACGGCTTCTTCTACAATATATTGAATGACGGGCTTATCGACGACAGTTAACATCTCCTTAGGCTGAGCCTTGGTGGCCGGTAAAAAACGCGTTCCCATACCCGCGACCGGAATAATAGCCTTGCGAATTTTCATGGGCATAGAAGGGCGAACCAAGTTCGAAAGATAAGCGAGCAAACGATTTTTCACAAAAATGTGGAGTTCGCTACAGAGTATAACGCATCGCGCAACTCTCTGAAAATATGTAGGATGTATTTACTATGATGGCGAACCTGCAGATCTTCTTTGAGATGGCCGAACTACCCATTAGTCGCTTCAATGACTGGGTAAAAACGCACTCACCCGCTGCCCTGGCGGATCATATCTGTTTTAAGTGCGCCGATCATGAAGAGTTCGAGCGTGTGCGAGCGCTATTTGAGCACGAAAGCGAATTCATCTATCAGTCGATAATATCGGGCAGGCCGATTGCGGTCATAAAATTTAAAGCTTCGATCGAAAGTGCTCTCGGGCCTATCTGGTATCTAGAATTGTCCGATCAAAAACCGGATGGAAGCCAAAAGAGCGGCTTCGACCATATTGAAATCTTTCCCGTCGACGGTTCCATGGAATCGCTCGCCGACTCGCTCAAAAATACAGGAGTTCATTTTGAAAAAGTCATCCGCCCTCATCACACTACATTTGATACGACCATTTTCGACAATTTTAAAGTACGACTAGAGCCTGAACCTCTCATCGAAAAGATTAAACGAGATGAAATGCTCTAGCTACTTCTTCTTAAAAGAAACTTTGGCCTTCTTCATCACTTTCTTCAGTTCTCCAAGTGCTTTTGGCCCCATGCCGTGCAGTTCTGCCACTTCTTTTTCTGTGACCTTGGACAGATCGGCTAGTTTAATGAGCTTGGCGTTTAAAAGCGCACGCAAAGCTGGTGCTGCCAAATCTTCAGGGAAATCACTCCCCGCTTTGCGGTGGTAATAGCCTATCCAGCAGAGCGGACAAACCGGGAGCTCCTTACTTTTTTCGTATTCATGCCCGCGGCTGCACTTGCGGAGCGCCACATTTTTCTTTTCCATAGGATCATTCGAATATTTCCGAAAATCTTTTTGAATTCTGTTCAAGTGTAGCTGTATCTGCAAAAGAACGGAAATCCACGCCCTCCGCTGCTACCAAAAGTCCGCGTAGACCCACCTTGCTCGGCAAAACATGCGCATGAAAATGCGGCTGGCTTCTGTGCACCTGGCTGTTCACAGCCGCAAAGGAAGATTCTCCCCCAAATTTCTCTGCCGCCCGCATGCAGCGCTCCATGAGCGCAAATATCCCGCCCGCCTCAGCCGGCGTGAGATCCGCCATGTTCTCCGCATGCCGCACGGGCAGAATAATAACGTGCCCATCCTTCAACGGCTGATTATTCATCATGACAAACACCGTTCCGTCATCATAAATGACGCGGTATTTCTCATTGGCGTAAGAATCACACAGGGAGCAGGTTTCCATAGATGGAGAGAGCGTAACAGACCCTCGTTATACATAAAAGCGACCTTGTGGGTCGCTGTCATGTGTACACTAAAGTTTATAAACTACGTATTTTTAACAATTTTCTTTGTCACAGATTCTACAAAGAGACGAAAGGCTGGGCGGTTTTCCTTTTCGTAAATTATTTTTACTCCGAGGATATGGCCATTGGAACAAGAAAGATCTTTCCGAGAAAGCGAAACGGAGGGATCGATTATTCGATCAAGATACATCCGGCGTAGGTTTCCCGGGCCATCTTTCTGATAGAGACAGACCGAAGAGCCACACTTTTCGCAGATTATTTTCAACAATCTGGTGTAGCCACCTCTCTTTTTACGAAATTTGTCGTTCTTGAACTTCATAGTGATCCATCTGGCGGAGAGGGGGGGATTCGAACCCCCGATACCTTGCGGCATACCGGATTTCGAGGCCGGCGCATTCGACCACTCTGCCACCTCTCCAGGCTCGCTTGCCGACAGACTATCGTTCGGACGGCGACATTAGCCACCTTGTCCTCACTGTCGTCTGTCGTCGCTCGCCTTCGGTTGCAGAGCAACCGTTGGTGACGAACGAACGCGTACAATTTACCGTCTTTGACATGCAAAAGCAAGTTCCTTATGATCGTATTTGCTGTAAACTTGCCATATGTTCATCGTTACCGTGGGGGGAAAATTCAATGATATTGACGGCTTTGGCTGCGCTATAGCGTATGCTGAACTTTTGCGAAAAGAAGGAAAGGAAGCTAAGGCGGTTTTTGTGGGACCGTTCAATAATTCCGTAACCAGAATGGCGCTTGAGGCGGGTGGTCAATTTGAGACTGACTATAAACCGTCAGCGGAAGACCAATTTGTACATGTAGATATCTCTGACGGAAAGTATTTTGCCTTTCCTGATAAGGATGAATCAAAAATCTTCGAGATTTATGACCATCATTATGGCTTTGAAGAGTATTGGAAAGAGCGGCTGGGCGAGAGATCGCACATTGAGCACTTAGGCGCAGCCGGAACGCTTATTTGGGAGGAATTTAAGAAACGTGGATTTGAAAATGACATTTCTCCAGCCAGTGCAGATCTTTTAGCGCTCGCCATTCTCCAAAACACGCTCAATTTCACGTCCACAGAGACGAGCGACAGGGATGTTCAAGCTTTTGCAGAACTCAAGGCGCACATTTCCCTTTCCGGGGACTGGGAAAAACGCTATTTTAGAGAAATAACGGAGGGTACTGAGAGTGCATTTCAGGAAGCGCTTAGGAATGATACGAAAGTTATAGATAACTTCCTTGGTCAGCAGACATTGATCTTTTCTCAGCTAGAAATCTTTGAAGATCCAAAAGTATTCTTTGGTCGGCACAAAACAGAAATAGATGCCTATTGGGCCGAACTTCAAAGCAAGCGTTGCCTCATCAATATTGCGGACATCATCTCAAAGACTTCCCTTCTTTACTCTGATGATGCGCGCTGGCTGCATGAATCGATCAAGTCATTGTTCCCAAGCGTCCTTGAATCTTCGGATGGGTACATTGTCATCCCGCTCCATCAACGAAAACAAATTTTGAAGCTTCTCCAAAAGTAACTCATGACTATGTTTATCACCCCTCACCAAAAAAGAAATCTGCTCCTTGGAATCCTGTTTCTTGGAGCGCTTGTGGCCACCGGCGCAATCTCCGCAAACATTGGCGGATTTGTGAAAGAGAGAAATATTCTGGCGCATGGTTCTCAGCTGCGTGTCTCATCCACGGGATTTGACTATGTCCGCCCGCTTCTCGCCTGTGATACCTTGAAGGACTTTGAATCCATCTCCTATAGTGGTCTCAAAGAACAATTCAGGACATATACTGACAGCGAATTATCGAAGAAGAATGTAACAGATGTCAGCGTCTATTTCAGAGATCTTTCTAACGGACAGTGGACTGCAATTAATCCTGATGAGTACTTTCATCCTGCAAGCCTGTTGAAGGTAGCCAATTTGATATCCGTAATGAAGGAAGAGGACGCGGGAAGAAACATCTTGAAAAAGACGTTTACGGTAGACCCCAAAACGGTACCCGCAGTAGAACAAAGCATTCCTCCCACGCACACTCTTCAGGACTTTGAAACCTACACCGTAAACGATCTCCTGCGCTACCTCATCACTTATTCAGATAACAGAGTCAATAAAGCACTGAACACTATTGCGGACCTGAACATGCTGGCAACGGTCTACGCGGACTTTGGAGTGGAGACAAAGGACACGGACGGCTCCTTCATGGTTACCCCAAGAGCTTACGCGCTCTTCTTCCGCGCGCTTTATAACGGCACCTATCTCTCAAAACAGCTCTCTGAAAGATCTTTGGAATTACTCGGAGATACTGATTACAATAATGGCTTGGTGGCGGGAGTGCCGCAGGGGACCCTCATTGCCCATAAGTTTGGCAATGACGTGCGGAAGGATGCGGACGGTGCGGTCATCCAAGAATTACATGACTGCGGAGTTATTTATCGAAAAGATGGTGATTACGTACTCTGCGTCATGACCAAGGGAACAGATGTCCAAAAAATGGAGAGTGTCATTTCCACCATCAGCAGCATCGCCTACAATTTCTCACTGAACCCAAAACAATAGATCGCTTTGTCTGCGCTATGAAAATTATTTCCTTGAACACCTTTGGCGGGACAGTTTATGAACCGCTTTTGGCGTTTATTCGTAAGCACATGGCTGATACGGACGTTTTCTGTCTGCAGGAAATGTATC
>JAHFIZ010000030.1:0-1270 GCA_023246145.1 Candidatus Uhrbacteria bacterium
TGCGCGTGCGGTCTTTGAGCAGTTCCACGCTAAGCTCGCCACCCATTATCCGGTCAAAGTAGAACAGCCCATTAAGAGTATGGAAGGCCGCATGAGCATGATCCTGGCCCGCCAGAGCTAAAGTTCCTTGACTATTCCCGTAAGCTCAGCTACTATTCCCGCGTTATTTTATTGCCTCCTTTATGGCCATGAAGACCCACAAAGCGCTCGCCAAGCGGATCAAAATCACCCGCACCGGCAAGATCATCAAGCGCAAAGCCGGCCAGGACCACTTCAATGCACGTGAAAGCGGGAACACCACCCGTAACAAGCGCACTGATGTTTCTGTGACCGCTACCCTCCGCAAAGCCATCAAGGCAATGCTTCCGTATCACATTTAATTATGCCAAGAGTCAAACGTGGGACACAACACACTAAGCGCCGCAAGAATCTCTTGAAGCGCGTAAAAGGCTACCGCTGGGGCCGCAAGAGCAAGATCCGTCTTGCTCGTCCAGCCATGCTTAAGGCCGGTCAGTACGCTTTCCGCGACCGTCGCGCCAAGAAGCGCTCCTTCCGCAACCTCTGGACGCTGAAGATTAACGCCGCAGTGCGTGAATACGGCATTTCCTACTCCCGTTTCATTAACATGTTGAAAGTAGCGAAGATTGCCATTGACCGTAAGGTTTTGGCAGAAATGGCTGAAAAGTTCCCTGCCATGTTCGCTAAAGTAGTAGAAAGCGCCAAAAGCTAAATATCCCAAAAAATCGCCCGTTACAGGCGATTTTTTGTTTTTCGCGTGATTCAGAACCTCCTCTACCCCCTCTACCTCCTTTACCCCTTCTACGTTGACAAAACCGCTATTTTTTGCTATATTACGGGGTCAGGTTTTGGGGTGGAACAGTCCCCGCCGACAATTTTGGGAACCTTCCCAATTGAAGATCACACTTTAACCTGGAGGTCCCTCATGGGATCTTTGTTGGTGCAACTCGGCGGAATGCCGGATGGAGAGCTGGTAGTCAGCCTCCTGAAAGAGGATGGTACGCCCATCAAGGATCTCCCCTTCACCCAGATGGACTGGGACGAAGGGCAAGATGCCGAGGCTGAGCTGCCGTTCTGGGTCGTCCTCAAAGGCGATCCCCAGTCGCGGGGCGCGGTGGTCGAGCTCTCCCTTCGGGACGAGTTCAAACATCGCGAATTAACCTTCGCGGCGGACAGCTTGAGCACCCCGCAAAAGGTGCTCGCGTTCGGCGATGTGGAAGACGAAGCCACTCCGAGTGATGCTGCCCCTCGC
>JAHFIZ010000030.1:1280-11562 GCA_023246145.1 Candidatus Uhrbacteria bacterium
AGCACCGCGCAAGGTGGACGCCATCGTTCCTCGAGGCACGGACCCGCCCGAGCTCGAGAGTGAGCTCCGCAGCCGGATCGCCGAGCTCGAAGAAGAAACGAGAGGCCTCAACGCGAGGCTCCTTGGCTCGCGACCGAGCGAAAAGTTCCTGAGCACCTGGGCGGAGGAAGAGGCCAGGAGGGACCTCTCCACTGCCAAGGACGAGCTCGCGGACGTGAAAGATGAGCTGGCCAAAACGAAGGACAAACTCACCCAGGCCACGGAGGATCTCGAAAACCACAGGAAAGGTTTCGAGTGGTCGGCTGTGCAGACGCACATCCGAAACCTCTGGCTCCTCAACGGCCTGTTGGGCCTCCTCACCGGCTTCTTCGCCGTGGGAACGATCGTGTTGGGTTCCTACTTCTACGGAACCCTGCAGCAGAACAACGTGTGGGTGGAGTGGAAAAAATCCCTCCCCCAAGAATGCCAGAGCTACGACAACAACCAAACCGTCGAGCAACCTGCCGACGGCCAGACCCCAGTGGAGATGCCATGAAGATCACGACCTCTGTTCCCTTCGTCCTGTTCCTCGCCGCCTGCGGTGCCGGGCAGACGCCCGACCAAGTACGGTCGAACCTCGGAATCGAGCCCACCACCAACATCCAGATCAACTCGGCGGCTGCGCCGGTCGATACGGACGAGGACGAGACCGTGGCCGATGCGGCGAAGCCTGCGGATGCCGCCACCCAGGCGGCCAACGCGAGCGACGCCAAGGAAGACGAGCCCGCCCCCGCGGAGCCCGTCGCCGACGACAAGGCCGAAGATGCGCCGAAGGCGGACACCACGACCGAGGTCAAGACCGACACCACCACGGTGAAGGTCGAGACCAAGGCCCCGCCGGACGCCAAGCCCGAGCCGGTCGCCGACGCCACCCCCAAGGTGGCCGATGCGCCGAAGCCCGAGCCCGTCCCGGCCCCCGCCGTCGCCGCCCCGCCCACCGCGTGCACGATCGTGGCCGAGCCGCGGCCGGGGTACGAACCCTGTCCGTCTCCGGAGCAGGGGTACGCGTCGGATGGCTCGACTGCCTTCCACACGGCGGACGGCGTCCACACCTGGTGGGTTTCCCCCACCAAGGGTAACGCCTTCACGTGTGCCAGCAACGTGGTCATCCCTGCGATCGCACGTGATACGTGCGGAAACTGGCTGACGGTCAACGTGCTGCACAAGGAATCGCTCCTCCTGGCTGGTGGTACGCCCATCCCGGTGCTCGGCGTCATGAGCATCACCAACACCAACCGCAGCGGCGTGATCGTGGCGGGCACGGACAAGAAGGTCCGCGCCTACTGCGACAACACTGCCGGCTGGACCGCTGGGCCGGACGGGGAGCATCTCCCCCTCTGCCAGCCTGCGGCGAAGGTGGCCAGCAAGTAGTCGGTCGAACGCCGATCGACAGAAACGTCAGTGAGGCGCGCGCCGCCTCACACAAATCAGCCAAACCCCACGGGGCGAGGCTGATTTTTTCGTTTAAAATACTCCTCTTCGGGCTTTACCTTTACTTGATATTGAGGTATAGTGTCAGGTCTATTCCAGACACCCCCGCAGGAGAAGCCATGACCGCCGACCCCTCTCGTCTCCCCCACGTCCTCCTCATCATCGAAGATGAAGACGCTGTGTACCGCCTCCTCCTTCGCTACTTCGGAACAGGCCGGATCGTCATCCGAGCTTCTTCCAACGAAGAGGCAAAAATCTTCTTCGAGGGAAACATCGAGAAGATAAGCTTCATCCTGAGTGACGTGAATGTCCTCGACGGATCTACCGTTGACTTTCACCGCGAGATCACGCCGGAGGTGAAGCGCCGCGGTATTCGCCGTATCGCGATTACCTCCGGATGCGACACGGCTGACCAGGAGTACTTCCGGTCCGAGGGAATCCCGCTCTTGCGGAAGCCACTTGATCAGGACGCCATCCTGATCATCCGTCAAATCATCATGGAGACCATGTCCTCGCCCTAGCCGCCTGAAGAAGAATTGCCCGTCCGGGGTAGTCCTTCTCCGGGCGGCAATTCTTTTTGTGAGATACTTTGCTATATGGATTCGTTCCCCAAATATTATAAAAAACGCGCGCGGCATACTTTTGGATTCATACTCCCCATCATCCTGGCCTGCGTAGTCCTAGGACTAGCGGTGAACATTATGAAGCATCAGGGAGCCTCCCAAAGTGCTAGGGACCTGGTATTCACCCTAGGCATCCTCCTCATTTTCCTCTTTCTCCTCATAGGGATGTTTGCCCGCCAGCCCCTGCCAGGTATTTTAGGCAAATGGCAAAAACATTTCCGCAGCATCCCCACAGGGCAGGATCTCAAAGAATAAGACGAAACAAAAGAACGCCCGTAAGGCGTTCTTTTGTTTCACTTTGATGCGATTCTTGATCGCCATCCAAGTGGCGGGCCGGACGGGGCTCGAACCCGCAACCTCCGCCGTGACAGGGCGGCGCTCTAACCAGTTGAGCTACCGGCCCAAATATTGAGCCGGCGGTATTTTAACATATGGGAGGAATTTGGCAAGAAGTCGGTGAAAGGGTTATTCGACAACCAGTACCCCTTCCATGCCAAGCGTGCGGTGCGGGCCGATGTTGCAATAATAGGAGTACCGACCAGGGTTAGCGGGGGCCGTGACGGTTATCACTTTTCCTGCGGAGATATCAGCGTGCAGGTTCAGTTCATCAATGTTAAAGGTGTGATGGCCGGAGACGTCTGCAAAAGTAATAGTGAACGTTTCGTTCTTTTTGACGGAAATGGACTTGGGATCAAAGAAAAACTCGCCATCCTTCAGGTTAATATTCCTGATCACGGGAGGCACCACCGGCTCTACCGTTACGTCCCCGGTGGACTCCACTTGAACGTCAGCCACCACCAACTTCTTAGCGGACTCTTCAGACGTTTGCGCCACAGAATCTGCAGGAGCAGTATTTGGCAACTCTGTTACCTGCCTCTTAGTATCTGCGGAAGAAAGCGCGCATCCTGCGCCCACAATAAGGAGCGCTATGATGGGTAAGAAAAAAGATGATCGGCGCATAAAACGTTAGAGCGGCAGAAGAGAGAGCGAAACACTCCTCCCTGCACCCGCAGTTATATAAGCAATCGCCTGGCCTTTCTCTAGCCGTAGCCGGGCGTGAATAAGCGCATGAAGCCGTGGCACAAAAGAACCTCCCTGATCATCAAGCACGAGTGGGGTAACGCCTGAGTGAAGAAGCGCCTGACGCGCACCTGCATCATCCGGCACCACCATGATCACCGGCACGTGAGGCCTGAACATCACCATGCTGCCCAACAGGGATTCCACCGCAGAAGACATAACAAGTGCAGAGATGAGCCCGCGTTCCGCCATGAGCGCTACCGCGTGGGCCAGAGATGACGGAATACAGTTCACCGCTTCCGCACCCCCATGGAGCTCATCAAACCGTGACGCTTCCGCTTCCTTGATCACGGCCGCCATGGCCTGAACAGTTACGGCCGGATATCTTCCGGTAGCGGATTCTGCAGACAGCATGACTGCGTCCGCGTGATCAAACACCGCATTTGCCACATCAGAAATTTCCGCTCGGGTAGCGCGCGGATTCTCCCGCATGCTTTCAAGCATCTGCGTGGCTACAATGAATGGCTTTCCGGACAACCTACAGCGCTCAGCAATGTCTTTCTGAATGATGGGCACCTCTTCAGCGGGAATTTCCACGCCAAGATCCCCTCTCCCTAGCATAATACCATCCGCAGCATCAATAATGTCCTCAATAACGAGCAGAGCGGCCTTCCGCTCTACCTTAGCCAGCAGCTTTGGCATGCGTACGCCCCGCTTTCTTGCTTCCCGTGCCATGAGCATACGCACCTCCTGTAGCACCTTGGCTTCAGACACAAAACACAGGCAAATAAAATCTACTCCGTGCTCAATGCCGAACAAAAGATCTTCATGGTCTTTTTTAGTAAAGGCCGATTCCTGAAGCGTAGAGTCAGGGAAATTTGCTCCCTTATGAGATTTCAAAAGTCCTCCCACTTTAACAATCGCCGAGACGGTATTCCCTTTTACTCTGAGTACTTCCACCTCCAAGTAACCATCATCAAGGAGAATCCGGTGACCCTTTTTCACGTCCTTGCCTAATCGGCTATAAGTAAGCGGTATCAGGTGCGGAGCATAGACAAGCTTGGCCTGACCAGAAAAAGTGACCGTCTCTCCTTCATGAAGCTCCACACCCTTGGCCGGCAATTCCCCTATCCTGATCTTTGGGCCTTGAAGATCCTGCAGGATGGCCACGTGTTTTCCTGCTTTCTTGGCGGCTGAACGAACAGCTTTCAAAAGTTCTGCGTGTTCCGGATGTGTGCCGTGAGAAAAATTAAGACGAGCCACGTCCATGCCGGCCGTCATCATGCGATGCAAGGTGGTCACGGAGGCGGAAGCCGGACCCACGGTGCACACAATTCGTGTTCGCCCCTCTTCCATAACAAAAAAATAACTCTCGTAAAGAGAGTATACATCAAATGCCGCAGGCGGACGCCTATGTTTTACCCAGTTTCTTCAGCTCTTTTTCAAAAGTTTCCAGGTCCTCAAAAGACTGGTAGACAGACGCAAAACGAATGTAGGCCACTTTATCAAAACCTTTGAGACGGCGCATGAGGATCTCTCCTATTTCCGCACTCGTGATCTCTCCCCCGCGGGACTTCTGCACATCACGCTCAATCATGTGTACCAAACGCTGCAAGCCTACGTCCGTGTATGGACGCTTCTCTAGCGCCTTCTTAAGACCATGCGTCAGCTTCTCCCGTGAGTACGCCTCTCTGCGGCCATTGCGCTTCACTACCGTCACATCCAAAAGTTCCATTTCCTCAACGGTAGAAAACCTAAAACCGCACTTCTCTTTCTCGCATTCCCTCCGGCGGCGGACAGCCATGCCATCCGTAAACAAACGGGAGTCAATTACGCGAGTGGATTTATAGTTGCAGACAGGACAGCGCATATGTGGGGGTAGAGGAGGTAGGAAACACCCCATCTACCCTTTACATCATCTTTCTTCTGATAAACGCCGGGATCCCAAAATCTCCATCTTCATCATTGGCCTTCTCTTTCTGCGGAGGGGCGTAGGACGTCTGCGGTTGAGGAGCAGAAACAGGTTTTGCTGCTGGCTGAGGAGGCAGAGTATCTTCTTCAAATGCGGGGACGCTGCTCACGGAACGGCGACCAAAAGGAGAATCACTAGCCTGCATGGTGGTGGCAGCAGGAACAGGGGTAGACGGGGATCTCCGTACTGGCTCTGGTTCAAGGGTAGCCGGCCGCCAACCGGTTTTAGGCGCAATGCCTATCTCTCCGCCCAGGCTTGGTGCGCGGCGGTGGTCACGGCTATCAAAGCCCGTGGCAATAACCGTGATGCGGACATCATCTCCCAGAGTGTCATCCTGAATAAGTCCGAAGATCACCTTAGCGTCATCATCTGCGGCCCCTGTGATGATCTTAGCGGCTTCTTGGACTTCATACATGGTAACGCTTGAAGAACCCGCCACGGTGAACAGAATGCCCTTAGCGCCGTCTATAGAAACTTCAAGGAGAGGACTCGCAATAGCCTGTTTGGCAGCATCCTGAGCACGGGTTTCACCGCTCGCTTTACCTATGCCCATGAGCGCGCTACCAGCGTTTTGCATGATAGCCTTCACGTCAGCAAAGTCCACGTTAATCTGACCTGGAACCGTGATCATTTCCGCTATTCCCTGCACGCCTTGTCGGAGCACGTCATCAATAATTCTGAAAGATTCCGCCCAAGATGTTTTCTTATCAATGATCTGCAAGACACGATCATTTGGAATAGTAATAATGGTGTCCACGTGCTGGGCCAATTCATGGTGTGCGTCCTCTGCAATCCGGCGGCGGACTGCACCTTCAAAACTAAAAGGCTTAGTGACCACGGCCACGGTGAGTGCACCCACTTCCCTGGCTACTTTAGCAATCTCCGGAATAGCACCACTACCCGTTCCGCCACCCAGTCCTGCCGTCAAAAATACCATGTCAGAACCGGCCAGCGCTTCTCGTATTTCATTCGCATTTTCTTCCACAGCTCGGCGACCCATTTCTGGATTCATGCCCGCCCCAAGTCCACGGGTAACGGTCTTTCCAATAGGGATCTTGGATGGCGCTAAATTGCCGTGAAGCGCCTGAGCATCCGTGTTCACGGCTATAAATTCAATACCCCGCAGTTTTTCTAAAATCATGCGATTAATCGCAGAACCGCCGCCGCCGCCGACGCCGACCACCTTAATTTTGGCGCACGTTTCAATTTCAGGCTTAATCTCAGCCATAAAGTCAGATGAGCTGAACACTAGATGTGTTCATGATTCCGGGGATACGAGTACATTTCGTATGCTTCCATGATGATACCGGAATCGAGCCCCTCTATGCAACCATGCAACCCTTAAGGAATCAAGGATTTCATCCACTTACGCAGTTGCTCCGCCACCTTATCCACGCTCTTCAAGCGAAGAATTTTTCCAAAGTTAAACCGTCCTCCGGACATCTGCTTGATGCCATGTCCCCAAGCCGCGAGACCAATAGCCGTGGCAAAGGCCGGATCATGCGCTTCATCAATAACGCTAGAAACCGCAACCGGTGCGCCAAGCGCGCAAGGCAAACGCAGAATACGCTTAGCTACATCTATAGCACCGTCCATCTTCATGGCGCCGCCCGTGAAAACTGCACCCACCGGGAGCATGCCGGAGCGGTCTATCTTCCGAAGCTCATTATCAATAGATTCAAAAAGCTCTTCCGTACGCGCTTCAATAATTTCAGAAACAAACCGGCGCTTAATAACTTCATCTGACTCCGCCCCAAAGTCTCTGAGTACAAACTGTTCCTTGCGGTCCACTGCGTCAGGCACGGCATGGCCATAGGCAAGCTTCACCTGCTCCGCGATCTCGATCGAAGTGCGGAGCCCAATAGCAATATCATTCGTCACGTGGTCACCGCCAATCGGCAATACCGCCGTATGGAGCAAGTCCCCCTCCTCAAATACTGCAAGTGAGGTGGTGGCCGAACCCACGGTCACGAGACACACCCCAAGTTCCTTCTGGCGCTGTGTGAGCACCGCTTCCGCAGTAGCGAGTGGCGCGTACACCAAATCATCAATATCAAGACCGGTGCGGTAAACGCACTTGGTCAAGTTCTTCATGTGAGAATTCAACGCCTCAATGATGACGGCATCCACTTCTAACCGAATACCACTCATACCCACAGGATCCTTCACCCCGCGTTGACCGTCCACCGCAAAACCTTTGGGAATAACGTGCAAAATTTCGTAGTTTGAAGGCACAGCTACGGTTCGGGCTGCTTCCATGGAGCGCTCTACATCATCTTCTGAAATTTCGCTCTCAGGTCTCGCCACTGCCACTGCTCCGCGGCTCTCCTGCACCAAGATGCTCTGTCCGGCAATAGATACCCAAGCGCTATTGAGGCCAGCGCCCGTCATGCGCTCAGCTTTTTCAAGCGCTTTAGACACCGCAGAAACCGCGTCTTCCATGCTCGAAACTGCTCCGCGGTGCATACCCGCAGACGGCGAAGAAATAGCCCCGATGACATGCAATTTTGGTTTCCCGTCCTCTCCGGGGGCCGTTTTACAGACGGCAACACGAATAGTGGAGGTTCCAATGTCTAAGCCCGTGATAATCTCGTCTGCCATACCTCAAAAAAAGGTCCGTTTAGGGCTTACAGAGCTGAAGTATAGCACAAACAATCTCATAGAGTGGCGGGGCGAAAATGAAGATTCCCACTAAAAGTGCCACGAGTGCCGTGAGAAAAACTGCCGCCGCCATCATATCCTTCACTTCCCTCACCATAGGGCTCAAACGGGGCTGAACTGCGTCCGCCACTCGTTCAATAATGGTGTTCAATATCTCAAGAATGAGTACGGCCGCCGTCAGGAGGAACAAGAGAATTCTTTCCCAAGTAAGGAGCGGCAACAGGACGGAAAGGATGATGACGCAGAGCCCTAAGAAGGACTGAATGCGGAAACTCTGCTCAGCCCAAAAAATATCTGAAAGACCCTGCAGGGCATGACGGAGACTTTTTGCAAATACTCTGAGTTGAATCATAAGGTCTTTGCAACTATGAGGTCTTGCAGCGGGAACATGACTTCAGCATCACTGGCTTTTTCATGATCGTAGCCTAGGACATGAAGCATTCCGTGGACAAGGAGGTCGGTGAGCTCTAATTCCGGGTCCCCCTCGGCCTGACCAAGCGCCACCGGTAAACAGATGATGACATCCCCCAGGTATCCGGAAAGCCGAGCGTCAGAAGACGGGAATGAGAGCACATCCGTAACCTTGTCCTTTCCTCTATACATCCGGTTTAATCTTTTTATCTCAGGTTCGTCAACAAAGGTAAGCGTCATAATGCCGTCCGCCGGTGAAGGAAGGTGCAGGGCAAATTGCCGGGCAATCTTCTTTAGGCGAGGCGCACTAAAACGATATTCTTTGGGGACAATACTCTGATCAACTTCAAAGGTGATCATGGGAGAAGGGTGAGACTATTCACCATCATGGAGAACGTCTGCAAGTATTCAATGGATGCCTCATCACCAAGGCCGTAAGTAAAGGTATACACGCGATCTCCACCGTCAAGGTACACCGTGCGTCCATTACTTGCCGTCAGTTCATAAAGTCCCTCCTTGGTATACGTTGACGCCAAGTCATGACTGTCCTCTACCTTCACGTTATCGTCATACCAATTCTCTAAGCTGAGGTCAGCTGGCTTATCCTGCCAAGTCACCGCAAAAGAAGATGTTCCGGGTGAACGGAAAGTCACGGAAGATGCGACTGCGGCAATAACCGGCGTCCAAGAAGACGGATAGTACACCGTGAAAGGCAGCTCTGTATTCTGGAGCACACGGACCGCGCCGGTATCTAAGAGCGTCTTAGGAGCGAGTGCGTTTGGATGGTAGCGATGGAACACTTCATTGCCGTCCAAGTATGTGTCCTTGTCCGTATCTGGATCACGGTAATCCGTGCCGTACATGAGTTCTTCCACGTCTGTCAGACCATCACTGTCAGTATCCTTGCCTGGCTCTGGGGCTTTAGGAGCTTCAGGGATAGGCGTAGGCGCTTCCGGCTCCGGTTGAGGGATAACCGGCTCTGTGGTGACCGGAGGCTCCGTCACTGGCTGAGGAGCAAAATAAAGAACATAGAGAGCCACGGCACCTCCCGCAAGGAATACCAACAATAATAGTAAAACAATGATGACAGGAAGTCTGGAACGCGGTGCTGGCGGTGCAACTCTCTTTACGGCCGGGGGAACGGGAGATGGCGGTGGAACAGCAACGGGAACGGGGGTTGGAAGTGGACGAGGCGCCTCTGCAAGCACAGGCATCACCGGTGCGGGTGAAGCTTCTTTTCCGTAGAGCGATTTTGGCATCACATGAACAACAACGTCGTCAGTACGTGACGGCGCTGCCCCTTGTGGAGGGTTTTGCGGTGATGCTGTTCGCTCTTTTTCAAACATATTTAGGTACCATTTGCCGGAACCTCAAGCAGTTTTCCGGGTCCGTTTGGATTATAGCCAGCATCCACTTCAGCTCCATCCAGGAATCCGTCACCGTCCGTATCCGTACGGCGCGGATCTGTGCCGTAAACCTTTACCTCCTCCCTATCTCCAAGACCGTCTGCATCCGTGTCAGCCTTAGTGGCAGAAGTACCGGCCTCAAGCTCTTCGGCATTGGTGAGACCATCGCCGTCGCTATCTAGGAACGTAGGCTGTGCTGGCGTTTCTGCGGCAGGGCCCTTACCGTCAGGCAAAGTATCTGTGGCGCCAGCGTTTGTACCGTCCGGGGTGGAAGCTTCCGGTACCGTGGTATCAATCAGGCGAGAAGCCGGAGTTTTTACCATGAACACATACGCAAGATAGGCTGCGCCAGCAATAGCAAGGAGCGCGATCAAAACAATGATGACCGTTTTCAGTCCCCCACCTCGGGATGACGATTCCCCATAAAGAGGCTGCGGAGCTGCCATCACCGGTGCCGGGGCGGGTGGTGGAAGCCTGGTGGGAACGCGGGGAGCAGCAGGCGCTGTTCCAGCTGCCGGCTTTTCCGTGCCGGCAAAAATATCTTCTGGTGGCTTTTCGTCAAACATACGAATTATTTGATTCTTGGGTTATGACCGGACGCCACTTCTTCACCATCAGTATACCCGTCTCCGTCAGTATCCGCATTCGTATCCGATGTGCCAATCTTGAACTCTGCGAGCAACGAAAGACCATCTTTATCTTGATCTAATGACGAAAAC
>JAHFIZ010000031.1 GCA_023246145.1 Candidatus Uhrbacteria bacterium
CCCCACCGACGGCCAGGTGCAAGATACGTCCCTGACGGACCACTTCTTCGAGTATACGGGGTCGCAGTCCGTCATTTGCTCGGTCGGGACCGGGACCTGCTCCTGACCAGACCGAAAGCGATGCAAAACAGCGCTGGAAAGCGCTGTTTTGTGTGTTCGATGAGGCGACAGATGGTGCGGTGTGAGGGACTCGAACCCCCGGCCTTCTGGTTCGAAGCCAGACGCTCTATCCAGCTGAGCTAACACCGCAGAAATTCCTGAGTATATTAGCAAAAATCTTGACCTTGGTCAAAGTTTCTGTCATTATTCCCATCGTTCGCATCTAGATTGAAAGCCGATAAAATGGGCTTTCAAGTATGGATCGGTAGCTCAGTCGGTAGAGCAGTTGACTCTTAATCAATTGGTCGCGGGTTCGAGTCCCGCCCGGTCCACCACAAGCCGATCTCTCCTCACGGGGAGATCGCTTTGTTTTCTGATATACTTAAGGAAATATACCCTATGTCTCTTCTTCTTTTGATCGGGCTTGTGTTGGCCGGTGTGCCCGCCGCGCTTATTATAGGTTTTGCGGCGTACATCTTCATTGGTTTCGTGACGGATGATAAAGATGCCAAGGCAGTGTTCATGCTGGCCCTTATCATCATGGGCATTGGCATAGCGCTCATCGTGGCCCACATTGCGGGTACGATTATTCAGATCACTCCGTAGGTTTCTAGGGGGAGGGGCTCTATACATCCATCCCGCCTTGTTTTACTATCCCCCGGTATGCGCTATTCTCATCTTTTTGCGAAGACCTCAAAAAACGCTCCGGCTGATGCGGAGACCATAAACGCCCGTTTGCTGCAGCAGGCCGGTTTTGTGGACCAGCTCATGGCTGGTGTCTATTCCTATTTGCCACTCGGCCTTAGGGTTCTCCGAAATATCGAACAGATCGTCCGAGAGGAGATGAATACCCTTGGGGCAGAGGAAGTCTTGATGCCTACGCTGCACCCTAAAGCCAATTGGGAGAAGACCGGTGGTTGGGATAGCATTGATGTGCTTTTTAAAATTGAAAGCCGTACCGGGAATGATTACGCGCTCGGCCAAAGTGAAGAGGAGATTGTCACTCCGCTCGTGCTCTCCCGCGCGCAGTCCTACAAGCAGTTTCCTTTGGCGGTGTATCAGATCCACTGGAAGTACCGTGATGAGCTCCGCGCCAAGTCCGGCATTATGCGGGGCCGTGAGTTCTTCATGAAGGACATGTACAGCTTCCACACTTCACAGGAAGATTTTGACCGATTCTACAAAGAAGCTAAGCAGGCATATCTGAAGATCTTCAAGCGTCTCGGGCTTGTGGCTAAGGTGACGGAAGCTTCCGGCGGTGCTTTTACTACCAAGGTTTCTTATGAGTTCATGGTGCTTACTGACGCTGGCGAAGATGACATTTTGTATTGTGATGAGTGTGATTACTGCGTAAACGTAGAAATCGCCAAGACCAAGGAAGGGGACACCTGTCCTTGCGGGAAGGGCCCTCTCAAATCTGCTCGCGCTTCTGAAGTAGGCAACGTCTTTGATCTTGGAAAGAAGTATGGAGAGAACTTTGACCTGGCCTACACAGATGAAGCAGGCGAGCGCCAGTATCCGATCATGGGTTGTTACGGGATAGGCGTATCTCGCGTCATGGGCGTCATTGTGGAGAAGTACAATGATGAAAAAGGTATCCTCTGGCCTAAGTCCGTTGCACCAATGACCGTGCATCTTGTTTCTCTGAACTCCAAAGACGCATCAAAGCAGACTACGATTGATGATGAGGCCAAGAAGCTTTACGAAGAGCTGCAGAAGAAGGGGATTGAAGTGTTCTTTGATGATCGTGATGGCGTTTCTCCTGGTGCCAAGTTCGCTGACGCCGATCTTATCGGTATCCCTCTGCGCATTGTCATTTCCGAGAAGTCGCTTGATAAGGGCGGAGCTGAATGGAAGGAGCGTTCAAGCGCTGAGGCATCGATTGTCTCGCTCGATGAAGTGATGGGGTCTGTGGAGAAGTTCATACAGTCCTAATTACAAAATAAAAACTCGGCCATCAGGGCCGAGTTTTTATTTTTAGGTTCTTGGTTTCTTCAATGCGTCCTTCAAAGCCTTTCCAGCCTTGAACTTAGGAACGCGGACTTCAGGGACCTTAATCTTCTCTGAAGGGTTTCTAGGGTTTACGCCCATACGTGCGGAACGCGTGCGCGCAGAGAAGGTGCCGAATCCGGCAATAGTCACTTCTTGGCCTTCCGTCAGGGCCTTGGTGACCATGTCTTCAAAGTGCTCAATGAAGTCTTCTGCCTGCTTTTTGGGGATGTCCATGCGCAGAGAGAGCTTGAGGGAGAGTTCCGCTTTGTTCATAGTGGGCTTATGTTAGCCAAGGAATGGAAATAATGCAAGAGGGAGGTCCTAGCGGGCAAATTCAATGACCCTGGTCTCCCGAATAACGGTCACCTTCACTTCACCTGGGTAGGTAAGCTCACTTTCAATCTTTTTGGCTATATCCCGGGCCAATTCGTACGCCTTATAGTCATCTATCTGGCCTGGCTCCACAAAGACGCGCACCTCACGGCCGGCCTGGATGGCAAAGGCTTTTTCTACTCCTGGGAAGCCCGCTGCCGTGGCTTCCAGGTTCTGGAGGCGCTGGAGGTACTCTTCTACGGAATTGCGTCTTGCGCCTGGGCGAGCGCCGGAAATAGCGTCTGCGGCCTTTACAATGACTCCCTCAATGGTCCGTGGTCTATCCTCATGATGAGCAATGGACTGGTAGCAGAGTTCTTCCGGGAAGCCGAACTTCTTCATGATGTTGTACCCAATCTGCGGGTGAGCGCCTTGCATGTCATGGTCCACGGCCTTTCCAATATCATGGAAGAGTCCGCCTTTTTTGAGAGGGAAGGGATCTAGGCCGAGCTCTTCACCTATCATGCCGGCAATACGGGCCACTTCAATAGAGTGCTGGAGCACGTTCTGGCCGTAGCTGGTGCGGTACTTCAAACGGCCAAGGATAGAGACCAATTTAGGATCGATAGACGAAACAGGGATGCCGAGCTCATACAGCGCGTCTTCACCAGCCTTCTTCATGTCTTTGGCGAGATCATTTTTTGATTCCTTCACCGCGTCTTCAATTTTGGCTGGCTGGATTCGACCATCCTTCATGAGAATTTCAAGCGCACGCTTGGCCACCTGGCGGCGCACGGGGGAGAAGCCGCTGATCGTAATCATTCCTGGAGTGTCGTCGATAATAAGCTCGCAGCCGGTCAGGTGCTCAATAGCTTTAATGTTGCGACCTTCTTTTCCAATGATGCGGCCTTTCATGTCTTCACTTGTGAGTTCCACAAATGTGGTGCTCGCGTCCACTACTTGGCTGGAGGCAAAGCGCTGGATAACAAGAGAGAGCACTTTGCGAGCGTGCGCTTCCAGTTCCTCTTCAGAGTGCTGATCGTATTTGCGGATGAGACTCATGAGCGCATCCTGCTTTTCCACTTCCACCTGGCGCATGATAATCTCTGCTGCACCTTCCCGAGACATTCCCGCTACCTCTTCAAGCTTTTTATCAGCATCTGCTCGAACAACATCAATCTGCGCTTTGGCAGCTTCCAGCTTCTCCTTATATTCATCCAAGCGCGTCTTTTTGTTTTCAAAATCAAGGAGCGTCTTATCAAAAAGATTCTCGCGTTCGTTCAGGCGGTCTTGGAGCGCCTTGATGTCCTTTTCTTTAGCGGTCAGTTCTTTCTTGCCTTCTTCAGCTATGGCAAAAGCTTTCTCCTTAGCTTCAAGGAGCAGTTTCTGTTCTGTGGAGCGGGCTGCGTCCAGCATGACCCGTTCTTTTTCTTTTGCTTCTTCTATGACTTTCTGCGCTTTTGCTTCCGCAGAATCGGTTTGTGTTTTGGCTAAGCTTGCCCGGTAATAAAAACCGGCCAGTGCGCCAAGGATGAGCCCTCCAAGCCCTAAAAGGAGAGGGATGAACATACGTTTTGAAAGGAACCGATCCTGTAGCGCAAAAGAGGAAGCTTACGCTCCCCTTAAAGAATTTGTCTGATTTTTATGTTTCAAGGGAAAAATCACACGGGAATTGCGACAGGAACCGGACCAGATCATGAGTTACGTCTAGGAGAGTAGCATGTCTTTTTCCGCTTGGTCAACCCAATTTTCTGGCAAGAGTTCTTGAAGTTTTTTTGAGTTCTCCACCAGGTATGGCCCTATAGCTGTACGCCTCAAGGCCGAAAGATATCCCCCTGATCGGAGTTTATCCCCAAGATCCCGGGCAATGACCCGAATGTAGGTGCCGGAAGAAGAGGTGATTTTAACCTTTATGGTCAGAGGCAGGGTTCCGCCGGTTATAGGCTCGATGGGTTCGAACGTGTGAATAGTGATGGGACGAGCGGCGATCTCGACAGTCTGTCCTTTGCGGGCCAGTTCATACATCTTCTTGCCATCCTTCTTGATGGCTGAATGCATGGGCGGGGTCTGCATACTTTCGCCAAGGAAGCCTTTCATGGCGTTTTCGATGTCTTCTTTCGAGACCGTGATTGCCTGACCGTCTTTCTTGCTCATGTCGATGATCGCGCTTTCGGTATCCAGCGTCTCGGTTGTCGCGCCGATCACTATGTCTGCCTCATACGTCTTATCCATGCCGAGGAACTTGGCCAGGTGTTTGGTTGAGTCTCGACCAACGCCAATAATCAGAAGCCCTGTGGCAAAAGGATCTAACGTACCCGCATGACCCACGGTGCGTTCACCGGTAATTCGGCGAACTTTATCAACAACGTCATGGGACGTAATTCCGGCGGGCTTATCTATAAGGAGGAAGGGCATAGGTTGTTCAGGTTGAGAAAATAGTATATTGTTTTACCCGAATCGGCTATGCCTCTCACCCCTCCCAAAATCATCCTTTACGGCATTCCGGGATCTGGCAAAGATACCCACGGGAATGAACTTTCACAGCTTCTTGGCATTCCGCACTTCTCCATTGGTCAGATCTTGAGGGATGAAATTGCTTCCGGCAGTGAAATTGGTCAATACATCAAAGAGTTTCATGATACGGGCACACTGGTCCCTGGCACCACCACTACAGAAATTCTCCTCAAGCGGTTACAGACATCGGAGCTTCAGCGTTCAGGGTATATCATCAATGGATATCCCCGGACGGAAGAAGACTTCCGATATTTTTTTGCTCATGAAACGCCTACGCACGTTCTTCATCTCCTTATTTCAGATGAATTGGCGCGTACCAGAATGATGAAGCGCGGCAGAGAAGATGACACCCCGGAACTTATTAATAAGAGAATTGAGCGGTACCACACCAGAGAGCGAGTGGTTTGCGAACTTATTAGAACTACCACAGGCGTACCGGTGATTGAGGTGGATAGCTCAGGTATTCCTTCCGTTGTGACGCGGACTATGATGGAATGTCTTCCATATGCCGGAATTGCCGGAAGTAGAGACCATACGGAGACAGTTGCACGCTAAACTTGCGGGAAAGACCGTACGTGAGATTTTTATATACAAGACTGGCAGAGAAGTGCCAGCGGGGGAGGGTTTTGTAAAAAAGGTTGTAGGTAATCGTTTGAGTGGCGTCGAGCGCAGAGCGAAGGTACTCATTTTTCAATTTGAAAATGGAGAGGCGATACTCGGGCATCTGAAGATGACGGGAAAGTTTTTGTTTGTGAACACAGATTATATTCCCGGCAAGCACGACCGAATACTTTTCGTGTTCGAAGACGCAATAAGAGTGATGTGGTCTGACATTCGGCAGTTCGGTTATCTCAAATTTGTTGATTCGGTCGAGCTTACGGAGGTGTTGTCGAAATACGGTCCGGAGCCACTTGAAACATCCATCGAAGAACTTGCGCAACGGCTTATGGCGCCGAAAACACGAAAGATTAAGACGGCGCTGCTCGATCAAGCAACGATCGCTGGAATAGGAAATATTTATGCGGATGAAGCTTGTCACCGGGCGGGGATCAGACCGATGCGTAAGCTCTCGACTTTGTCGCGGGATGATCGCGCCAGGCTGGCCGAAGAGATCGTAAATGTATTGAACGAATCTTTGGCACAAAAAGGAACGAGTGCGAATGACTATGTGGACACGGACGGATCAAAAGGAGGATTTCTCGCGCTTCTCAAAGTATATGGCAGAGAGAATCAGCTATGTCTCAAATGTTCAACTCCAATTAAGAAAATAGTTCAGGCTGGCCGTGGGACGCATTATTGTCCAAACTGCCAGAAATGACAGCGTCCTCCAGGGGGAGGACGCGGCGGTGTCGCATGAGAGCGACCGGGTAGCGGTTCGGTTACTTGGCGGCTTCGGCTTTTTCAGCCTGGGAGAGGGTGTGGGGCGTAGCACGCCGCAGGATTTCCTGGCCGGAATTTTTCTCGGCGGGAAGCTGGCGGCGGAGGAAGCTGGCGATATCCCTGATCACGTCCGTGACCCGGATTTCCACGTGGTCGACTTCGGTCGCGGAGAGCGTCCGTGCGAGCTTATGCGCGTCCAGTCCGTGCAGTCCCTTGACGATCAGGGGAATGTGGCGGACGAGCGTGGCTCGATCGTCGCTCAGGACTTGATCGAGAGCGATCAGAAACGTCCCCGTGCACTCGGATTGGGTTTCTCCGAGGTGTCGCGTGATAGCGATGGTGACTGCGAGCTGTGCTCCTTGGGGGTCGAGCGTCAGCTTGGTTACGAACTGCTCCTCTCCGTGAGGAACTTTTCGGTGTGGGAGGGAGAAGTCTAACGCATGGCGTTCCATGGGTGCTGGCTCCTGCCCGATGGTTGGATCGGACAGGACGATCGTGCACCTCCATAAAGGAAAGGTCAAACGTTTTTGCACTGTTTGCGCACTGCTGGGATATACTTGTCTCTGTATGCCGCACGGCCATTACATGAGAGGGACCAGGCTCGACTATATTATTGTTTTTGGTTTGGTCCTTGCCCTCATTTTTATCATCACACTCGCCATTAATCCGGTACGGGCGCTTAGTTCTGTGAAGGATGAACGCCGCAGTGATGATGTACGCCGTGTTATGGCAGCAGTGCTGCAGCTATCGCTTGATAATCCTGAAAAATATCAGGCGCTTGTAGAGCGAACAGATGGGCGCGGGGGAGAAAAGTTTATGCTAGGTAACGGCCAGACCTGCGCGGGGGATTGGGGAGCGTACTGCAAAGATGCAGCAGTAGCGGACGATTGTCTGCCGACAGATGAGATTTTTTCGGATGAATCGACCATACCGATAGACCCCGACGCGCCGGTTTATGGAGACTTTGGAACAGGTTATTACCTTTCATTATTGAAGGGCGAGCTTGAAGTAGGCTCCTGCGGGGCCACTACCGGGGCGATTCGGCTAAAAACGCTCGTGAAGTAGTACTTCTCATCCTTTACATTTCTCGGGTTTTCCCGTATCCTCGCGTGCATGAACATCTCTGAACTGGCCCGCAGACTCCGGGTCCCAACTGAAGAACTCCGTACTAAGCTCCCTGAGCTTGGCTTTGACATTGGTGGAAAGGCCATCAAAATCCCAGATAGAGACGTGGGAAAGATCATGAACGCTTGGCAGGACTTTAAGAAGCGCCAGTACCTCCAGAAGAAAATGGAGGAACAGAAGGCTCGTCTTGAAAAGAAGGCCCAGGTCCTTTCCGGTGACGCTGAACGCGTGAAGCTTCCGGCTACTATTTCTGTTCGTGACTTCGCTACCTTGCTCGATCTTCCAGTAGCTAAGGTCATGCAGGAACTCATGCGTTCGGGAATTCTTGCTTCCTTAAACGAACGTATTGATTACGAGTCTGCTGCGATTATTGCGGAGGACTTGGGATTCATCGCTGAGCCAGCTGAAGTAACCGGAGAAATTTTGGAAGGCGTGGGCGCTGACCGTTTGGCCCAGGTGAAAGAAGAAGAAAAAGATTTGGAATCCGGACAGACCGCACGTCCGCCAGTTATTGTGGTCATGGGACATGTGGACCACGGTAAGACTTCACTTCTTGACGTCATCCGTAAGGAGAACGTGGTTTCCGGTGAAGCCGGCGGCATCACGCAGCACATTGGTGCGTACCAGGTAGTGCGCCGTGAACGTTTGCTGACCTTCATTGATACTCCAGGTCACGAAGCGTTTACGGTCATGCGTTCCCGCGGTGCTAAGGTGGCGGACATCGCTATTCTCGTAGTTGCAGCGGACGACGGCGTACAGCCGCAGACTAAGGAAGCGATTGATATCATTAAGGCTGCAAAGCTTCCGTTTGTTGTTGCTATCAATAAAATCGACAAAGAGAACGCCAACATTGAATTTGTAAAAGGCCAGTTGGCCGAACTGCAGCTTGTTCCAGAAGATTGGGGCGGTAATACTGTGTGTGTTCCTATTTCTGCTAAGCAGAACAAGAACATTGACGGTTTGCTCGACGTTCTTCTTCTCGTAAACGACATGGAGAAGGCAAATATTGTCGCGAACCCTGATCGCAAAGCACTCGGTACGATCATTGAGTCACGTGTAGACAAGGGTCAGGGTCCTATTGCCACGATCATTGTGCAGACCGGAACGCTCCGTCTTCAGGACTATTTGAGCGTAGGCGGACAGCTCTACGGACGCGTCCGTGCGCTTACTACGTATGACGGCAAGATGATTAAGGAAGCTTTGCCATCTACCCCAGTAAAGATTCTTGGTTTTAAAGCAGCTCCGGCGGTGGGAGACATTTTGGAAGTACCGGCCGATCACACCACGCTTGAAGACGTGCGTATTCAGGAGAAGCGCAAGACCAGTGCTGAAGGCGTGGGTGCTAAGACCATGAAGGCTTCAGAAGAAGGAAAAGAAGGGGAGGACACCAAGGTTTTCCTGAACGTCATGGTGAAGGCTGACGTACTCGGCTCTTTGGAAGCAATCGTCGGCATGATTGAGAAGATTGAAAACCCGCACGTGGGTGTGAAGATTATTGGTAAAGGCCTCGGCAACGTCACGGATGCAGATATTCTCCGTGCAGAAGCTGGTCAGGCCGTGATTCTGGCTTTCAGTGTAAAGGCTATGCCTACGGCTGAAGATTTGGCCCGTACCAAAAATGTAGACATTGAATCCCACACCGTTATTTACCGAATTTTCGAGAATGTTGTTGAGCGGCTGAAGAAACTCATCCCATCAGAAAAGATCCACACAGAGCTTGGAACCGGAGAAGTGCTCGCGCTCTTTAAGAAGACGGAGAAGGGTCTCATCCTGGGTGTAAAGGTGAAGCGTGGAAAGCTTATTCCAGGTGCGGTGGTTCGTATCATGCGTGGGGATAAGATTGTGGGTGAAGGAAAGATTGAGGCGCTCCAAAGCGGTAAATCTAGCGTAAAAGACGTGGTTGCCGGTCAGGATTGCGGTCTCTCATTCCAGGGGAAGACAAAGGTGGAAGTTGGAGATACAATTGAAGCCTACCAAGAAGAGCTGCAAGCCCGCACGCTCGCCGTATAACATCTTTTATGGATCTCACTACTGCAAACTTTGACGCTCAGATCACTGCTTCCTCTACGCCCGTGCTTGTAGACTTCTGGGCACCGTGGTGCGGACCTTGTAAGGTCATGAGCCCAATGATTGATGAACTGGCTAACGAAATGTCTGACGTAGCGTTTGCCAAAGTAAACGTGGATGAAAATGGAGAATTGGCCATGCGCTTCAATGTCCTCTCTATCCCAACGTTTGTAGTCATGAAAGGCGGTTCTGAAGTAGGTCGTTTCTCTGGTGCTATGAGTAAAGAAACTTTTGTAGAAAGATTAAAGCAGGCGATTGGTTAAATAAGAAAACAAAAAGACCTCGGGATCACCGAGGTCTTTTTGTTTACATGCCCATGTCTTTCAAACACGCAGTTTCTCTAGCTTCTGCATCTTTTTTGGCATCTGCGGGGAGAGCGTAAGGGGAGAATCCTTGGAGAGGCGTTTCTAGGCTCATGGAAACCAGGGTGCGCACGCCTGCACCTTCACTTGGGAGGAGAAGCATCTCTGAGCATGGTCCTGGACTATCGTTCATGTCTTGAACAAGAATCACCAGACTTCCGCTATCTGTGCCCACCACGTGGAAGACGGGAATGACTTGCTTCTGTAGTGAAGGGAATTGGCCGGCGGCGTATTCATGTCTGAAAATGCGTTCAAAAGCGTGCGTCCGGTTGTTATACTCGTAAATCCCCGCCATGTTGGTCATTTTTTCACTGTCGAAATTTGAGGTGGCAAAGTAGACCAGGTTAGCATCTTTGGGGTTAGTAACTATAGGGCCTTCAATAGTCTGTCCGGCAGTCAGGGACTGAATGTTCTTTTCTGCTCGCGTAAAATCTGACCAGTCAGACGTCATCATGCCACCAAAGTGTGCGCTCTCCGCTTGCGGGAGATGGGCCATGTCCGTGCCCGGTGCTTTCAGTTCATAGGCAGCGATCATGATCACGGATGCGGCTACTATGAGGCCAAAGACAAAGAGCGGGGCAAAGGAAGCAGATTTTTTCATACAAAGGGAATATTTTGCTAATAATATAGCATAGTTATCCCTTTGCTCTGTGTTTCGCCTCGTGCTAAACTCGTTCCGATTCTTCTTCCCATTTTTCCCAACTTTCCCTCTTCCTATATGGATGTAAAAAACGTGGTTATTATCGGTTCTGGGCCAGCGGGTTATACGGCCGCTATTTATGCGTCCCGCGCCATGCTTTTACCCACGCTTATTGCCGGACGTGAACCGGGCGGGCAATTGATGTTGACCTCCGACGTAGAGAACTGGCCAGGGGAGGCTGACGGCGTACTTGGACCAGAACTCATGGAAAAATTAAAGAAACAGGCGCTTCGTTTTGGTACTGACCTTGTTTCTGACGTGGTGACGGCTGTCGATTTCTCCTCATCTCCATTTAAAGTCACAACAGAAGCGGGAAAGGAGTTTTTGACCAAGACGGTGATCATCTCAACGGGCGCTTCCGCCAAATGGCTGAACGTTCCCGGTGAACAGAATCTCTACGGTAAAGGCGTTTCCGCCTGTGCCACGTGCGACGGTTTCTTTTTCCGCGGCAAAGATATCGTAGTTGTTGGTGGGGGAGACTCGGCCATGGAGGAAGCAAATTTCCTCACGCGTTTTGCAAATAAAGTGACGGTCATCCACCGCAGTGAAAGCTTCCGGGCAAGTAAGATCATGCTTGATCGCGCTAAGAAGAATCCGAAGATCGA
>JAHFIZ010000075.1 GCA_023246145.1 Candidatus Uhrbacteria bacterium
TAGACGAAAATGGAACTATTGAATGGCTGAACGGCAATATGGGAAGCGGGAGCACGATGCTGTACCCTATGAGCATTTTGCGAGGAGAAAAAGCTAAGAGCTACTATCTGGGCATAGCGTTTGCTGGCCCTGAACAAGTTCAGGATACGGGGCACAAGGTGGCTATGGTGGCACCAAACACTTCGGCTACTGTCAGAAGCAAAAGTATTTCTGGCGGGGGAGGGGAATCGCTTTATCGAGGCTTGGTAAAGATCACCGCTGGTGCAAAAAATGCCAAAGTGAGTGTGAGGTGTGACGCCTTAATGCTCGATGGGATATCCCGGTCACGCACTATTCCAAAAATGACGGTCAGCGCACTTTCTGCCACCGTGGTGCATGAGGCCACCGTGGGCCGGATCAGTGAAAAAGAGCTTTTTTACCTGGAGAGCCGGGGATTAGATTCGTCATCAGCTACTAAGGTGCTGGTGGGAGGCTTTTTGGAGCCCGTCATTAAAGCGCTGCCTCTTGAGTACGCTGTTGAACTTCAGAAGCTGATTGAACTGGAGATGGAATCAGTAGCCTAATATGATCCCACTGTCTGAAGACAACACCATAAGGAACGGAGAGCATGTCATTGTCCCCGCGGGCGAAGTTTTTAACCGTGTGCTTGGTTTTGATTTGAAGCCGGATGAGAAGCGAGAGGCTTCTCTCTCCCTTGAGCTCCATGATAAAGCCAAGGCCATGGTCAGTATTTATGTGCGCGGGGAAGGGGAGCTTTCTATCAATCGAACAGTAAATGTACTCGGAAATGATGCTGCGTTAGATCTTTGGTTGTTTGGCGAGACACAAAAAAGTTCCAATGTTTATTGTTCAGATGATGTGACGGTGCAGGGCGAGCGCGTGAGAGTAGACCTGCGCACAAAAAATGTACTCAGGGATGAGGCCAAATCTGCGGTGCGTCAGCGGGTGGTACTTTTACCTTCCGCGCATGGTGCGGATGCCACCCAAAAGATAGATCATCTCCTCCTTGGAGAGAAGGCGGTGGCGGAGGGAATTCCGGAGCTTGATGTACAGCTTGATGACGTCACCTGCCGGCACGGCGCTACTACTTCTCGGCCTGACCCGGAAGCAATGTTTTATTTACTCTCCCGCGGTCTGACTCAAGATGAGGCTGAGAAAACTTTTATACACGGATTCTTAGGCGTATGAGAAGCGTGTATCTCGACAACGCTGCTACCACGCAAATTGCTCCAGAAGTTCTGGATGACATGGTTCGGTTTGAGCGGGATGGTCGAGGCAACCCGCATCGTGGTCTCCATGCGTTCGCAGGGCGTGCAACGATCGTTCTCGAAGCAGCGAGAACACGTGTTTCAAGCTTTATAGGCGGCTCTGACGAGCTTATCTTCACAAAGAGTACGACCGAAGGTTTAAACCTGGCGATCATGAATCTTACTCGCGGGTTAGGCGCGGGGGATGAAGTGGTTCTGACGATCTTTGATCACCACGCTACGCTTTTACCTTTGTATGAAGCTTCCAAACGGCAGGGATTTGTTTTGAGGACAATCGGGTCGGCACAGAGGCCGACCCCTGCGGCGATTGTCGACGATGCCCGCGCAATTATTGGTCCTCGAACGAAACTTGTGGTCTTTCCGCACGTTTCAAATGTCCTTGGAACCGTTTTGCCGGCAAAGGAATTGGTCGAGATAGCAAAATCAGTCGGAGCTAAGGTTCTCATTGACGGAGCGCAGGCCGTGGGTCACATGAATGTGGATGTGGGGGAAATTGGGTGTGACGCATATGCCTTCAGTGCGCATAAAATGTATGGCCCCATGGGAATAGGTGCTTTGTACGTGAAGAGGGATGTGCTGAAGGGATGGTCGCCGATGATGTATGGGGGAGGGATGATTGAAGAGGTGGAAAGAGTAAAGAGTAAAGAGGAAAGTAATGATATAAAAGTTCGGTACCTGACGGGACCGCGATTATTTGAAGCTGGGACACCGAACGTGACGGGAGCCTTTGGCTTTATGGCGGCTTGCCATTATGTGGACGGAATCGGTAGGACTAAGATTCAAAAGGAGGAATCTGAGTTAGCAAGATATCTCATAGATCGTCTTTCAGAGTCTCCATCCATAACAATTCATCCCTCTCGAGGTTCTATAGTCTCTTTTTCAGTGAGGAATATGCATCCGCATGATGTGGCGCAGGGTTTATCAGACCATGGTGTCATGGTGAGGGCAGGGAATCACTGTGCGGCGCCGCTCGCGCAGTCCCTCGATCCTGCGGGAACGGTGCGGGTAAGCGTTGGCGTGACTACGACTCGAGCAGATATCGACTACCTGATTGATGCCCTTAAGGAATATGTCTGATCTCTACCGCGATCACCTCATGGCGGCCTCCAGGGACACCTCTCACCGAGGCGTAATTGAGGACGCAACCGTCATTGAACGCAAAGCTAATCCGTCTTGCGGGGATGCCTTTACCGTTTATGCAATGATCGACGGGGATGAGCTTAAGAAAGTATCTTTTGACGGTACGGGCTGCGTTATCAGCACTGCTTCTGCGACAATGGTTCTTGATGCGCTCGAGGGACGTCTGATTGAGGAGATTCTTGCCTTTGGGCATGATGACGTGATGAAATGCTTGGGCGCAGAAATAGGTCCTATGCGGGAAGGCTGCGCGTTATTGGCACTTGAAGCATTGCAGCGAGGAATTACGGTATGGAAACAGGACTTGTAGTAGAAAATTTGCACGTGAGCCGCAGCGGAAAGGAAATTATCCGCGATGTTTCATTTTCACTGAAGCCGGGGGAAGTAATTCTTCTTTCCGGCGCAAACGGAGCGGGGAAGTCCACCCTCGCGCTTTCTCTTTTAGGCCATCCCGGCTGTACC
>JAHFIZ010000032.1 GCA_023246145.1 Candidatus Uhrbacteria bacterium
ATCCACTCGACATGATCGAGAAATACGGCGCGGATGCTACTCGTCTCTCGCTCGTGCTCGGCAACACGCCTGGCAATGATTTGAAGTTGTCCGAAGAAAAGATTGCTGGTTTCCGTAACTTTACGAACAAACTCTGGAACATATCTCGTTTCATTCTGTCCAAGGTAGAAGGTGGGGAAGGTAGAAGCGTAGAAAGGGTCGAGCCGAAAACGCTCGCTGATCGTTGGATCCTTGGTCGATTTAGCGAAGTGGTCGAGAAGGTCACCAAGCTTCAGGAGGACTACGATCTTTCCATGGCCGGAGAAACGCTCCGAGAGTTCACTTGGAACGAATTTGCTGACTGGTATCTTGAAATCGCCAAGATTGAAGGCGAGAAGGATGAGATTCTGCTCTACATCCTTGAGCGTTTGCTCATCCTCTGGCACCCATTCATGCCGTTTGTGACAGAAGAGATCTATAAGAACTTCAATAACGGCCTCATCATCGTGGCCCCATGGCCAAAGGATGTGAGATTCGATCTGTCCGATGCTGAACGCAAGCAATTCACGGCCGTACAGGAAATTGTGGCTGCTATCCGCAACGTCAGAGCCGAATATAAGATTGCGCCAAAAGAAAAGATCCAGGCCAGCCTCACGGGCGCCGAACATTTGAAGGATGAATTGAAAATTATCGCCGAACTGACCAAGGTAGATGTATTGAACCTGGGAGAAGGCGATGCTTCTTCAGTCAAAGTCGCTGCCGGTGGCGTGACGCTCGCTGTTTCTCTCGCCGGACTCGTTGATGCAGGCAAAGAGCGCGCTCGTCTCACTAAAGAGATCGAATCAACTGAGAAATACGTAAATTCTGTTAAAGCTAAGCTGGCTGGTGATTTCTCAAAGAATGCTCCGGAAAAAGTGGTAACCGCAGAAAAAGGGAAGTTAGAGGAAGCAGAAAAGAAGCTTGAAACTTTGAAATCTCAGATTGCCTTCTTACCTGAGGCATAATACGTCTACGAACGAGAAGCCTTTGTCATGTCGACATCAGGAGACAACTCTCTCTTGCACGTGCAGTGAGAGGTCCCTCGCCGTCGCTCGGGATGACAGAACTGAAGTAACTTCATTATGAAATCACCTGAAAAGCAAATTGCGGATTTTCTCACGAGAAGCGTGGAGAATGTCTACCCCAAGCGGGAGATGCTTGAGGCTGCACTTGAGAGCGGCAAGAAGATTCGGGTTTACCTGGGGATTGATCCTACCGGTCCCACGCTTCATATAGGCCACGCGATCGCTCTTAGAAAGCTCGCTGAGCTCCAGAAGATGGGCCATGAGGTGATTATGTTGATTGGCGATTTTACCGCCATGATTGGTGACCCTACGGATAAATCCGCCACACGGAAGCAACTTTCGCGTGAAGAAGTCCTCGCCAACTGTGAGAGCTACAAAGTGCAGGCAGGGAATATTCTTGATTTTGAAGGCGAGAACGCCGCCAAGCTTCTTTTTAACAGCGAATGGCTCGGCAAAATGTCATTTTCTGATGTGGTCGAACTTGCTTCGCACTTCACGGTGCAGCAGATGATGGAGCGAGACATGTTTGCTAAGCGCATGCAGGAAGAAAAGCCGGTCTATCTCCATGAATTCATGTACCCCCTCATGCAGGGCTTTGATTCCGTGGCGATGGAAGTGGACCTTGAGATTGGTGGCAACGATCAGACGTTCAACATGCTCGCCGGCAGAACGTTGATGAAAGAGATCAAAGGTAAAGAGAAAATGGTGCTCACCACCAAACTGCTCGCTGATGCCACCGGAAAGAAGATGGGGAAGAGTGAGGGTAATATGGTAGCTCTCTCCGATAGCCCAGAAGAGATGTACGGAAAAATCATGAGCTGGACGGACGGGATGATTTTGAACGGATTCGAACTTTGCACTGATGTACCGCTGGAAGAGATCGTTTCGATAGGTAAATCCATGGCTGATGGCGAGAATCCGGTGCTCTTTAAGCACAGATTAGCTTACGAGATCGTCAGCTCCTTCTTGGGCGAGTCTGCTGCAGAGGCGGCGCGGGAGCACTTTGCTAAAGTGCATAAATCTGGTGAAGTGCCAGAAGAGGTAGTTGAATACCAAATGGACTCAGACGCCACGTTGGCTGATGTACTGGTGGGTTCAGGACTGGTAGCTTCAAAAAGTGAGGCTCGCCGGCAGATAGAACAGGGGGGAGTAAAAGTAGACGGCGTGGTGGTAAATGACATCATGGCGCAGGTGCAATCAGGGTCTGTTATTCAGAAAGGAAAGCGTCATTTTATCAGGATAGTTTGAAGTAACCCCCTCTACCTCCTCAACCCCTTCTACCCCCTCCGTGTATGTACGCATTAGAACAGGCAAAAAAGGAAATTCATTTGGCGCTGAAAAAAGCGCTCGGCAAGACGTTTTCCGTTTCTCCGGACATGCTTTTGCTGCCGCCCAAGCCTGAGTATGGCGATTTAAGCTTCGCCTGCTTTGAGCTTGGCAAAGGTTTAAAGAGAAATCCGGCAGAAATTGCCACGGAGCTTGCGGCCAAGATTGGACCGAGCACATTTGTAAAAAAGATCAGTTCTCTTGGGCCATACGTGAACTTCACCTTTGATGAAGCGGTTTTTGCGGACCACGTGCTCACGGATATTACAAAGAGTAAGGCACGGTACGGAAAATCTACCACCGGAAAAGGCAAAAAGGTTTTGGTGGAATACGTAAACCTGAATACGCATAAAGAGGTGCACATTGGGCACTTGAGAAATGCTGCGCTCGGCCAAGCCGCGGTGAAAATTTTGCGCTTGAACGGTTTTGACGTGACACCTATTTCTTATATCAACGACCTCGGAAATAACGTGGCTCGCTGTTTGTGGGGCCTCATCCATCTGCATCCAGGTGAAGAACCGGGGGAGAGTGATAGATTGAATTTTTTGGGCCGCGTGTATGCGGAAGCTACAGTAGCCATTGGCGAAGACCCTGAGAAACGGGCTCAGGTTTCTGAAATTCAGCGCAATTTGGAGACCATGGAAGGGGACGTGGTGGCACTCTGGAAGAAAACCGCTAAGTGGTCCATGGATGGGCTGAAAGCAGTATTTGACGAGCTCGGCCTGGAGCTTGATCGCATCTATCTTGAACATGAACTCATTGAAGAGACGCACGAGATCGTAAAGAAGTTGTTAACGGAAGGCATCGCTCGAATTTCTGAGGGTGCGGTGATTGTAGACCTTGAAGGCGAAAAGTTGGGCGTGAATCTTCTGCGAAAATCCGACGGTACGCTCCTGTATAACGCGAAAGACATCGCGCTTGCCTACAGAAAAGAAGCTGATTATCAGGCTGACCGATCGATTGTTGTTGTAGACAACCGTCAGACGCTTGCCTTCAAGCAGCTTGCTGCAACACTGAAGAAAATGGCTTTCCCGCGTGAGGTTTTGCACCTTGCGTATGATTTTGTGACCTTGCCAGAAGGGGCCATGGCTTCACGTAAAGGAAATATTGTCCGCTGGTCAGATGTCCGAGATGCCATGCGAGAGAAACTGCTGGAATCTACCAAAGGCCGTCACCCGGACTGGAAAGAGAAAAAGGTGAAGCTGACCGCAGACGCGCTTGTCCGCTCCGCTATCTTTTTCATGATGCTTCGGCAGGATTCAGAAAAAGTGATTACGTTTGATATGGAAGAAGCTATGGCAGCTGAAGGCTACACCGGCCCGTATCTTCTCTACACCATTGCGCGTATTGAAAGTTTGAAACGTAAAGCTCCGGTTTCCGCCGCTCATGCCCCTACACTTCTAACCCATGAACGGGAAGAAGGGCTTATTCGTAAGTTGGCCAAATACCCAAGCATGGTCCAGATGGCTGGGGCACAGTACCGCCCTTCCGTCTTGGCCCAGTACGGTTTTGAACTCTCCCAGGAGTTTGCGAGCTACTATGAATCTGTGCGCGTTCTTGATGAAACACAGAAGGAATTGACTGCCGGGAGGCTCGGGCTTGCAAATGCCGTGGAGCAGGTGTTGACGAATCTTTGCGAGGCTTTGGGGCTTGTGGTAGTGAAAGAGATGTAAATAACTATTCCTATGGCTAAAAACAACGGGGGAGAGACTATTATTGCAAGAGGTGTCCGTATTGAAGGCGATTTCTTTGCTGAAGGAGATATTGTCATTGAAGGCGAAGTGCGCGGAACTATTGCTACAAGCGGTGATTTGCGCGTGGGAGAAGAAGCGAAGATTGAGGCGAATATTAAGGCGCAGAATGCGGTCATTGCTGGGGAAGTAGAGGGCAACATGCGCATTGAGGCCAAGCTTGAGCTTTTAGCGTCTTCACATGTTTCCGGGGACGTGACGGTACAGGTTCTCTCAGTGGAAGCAGGTGCTCAGGTGAACGGGGTGGTCCACATGGGAGAAGAAGCGCAGAAGACTAAAAAGAAAAATGGCACGAGCGAGGAGGTATAGTTCTTTGTGTACTCCTACATCTACGACGAATTCTTGCAGGATCGTCGGTATGAACGCGAGCTCGCATTAGTTGAGACTCGCTTAACCGACCTTGGAATAACGGGGAAGATTGTCCGTCTTGCCCTGTTTAGGGATGCCGTGCAGGTGATGCGTTCTGAGGTGAAGGCCGGTTGTACCACCCTTGTGGCGGTAGGAAACGATGACACCCTCTATAGGGCCATTGAGGCGGTGGGTGATACGAAGACCGTGGTGGCGTTTATCCCTATCGGGAGCACCACGCCTATGGCTGAACTCTTGGGCGTACCCACCGGTTCTGCGGCGTGTGACGTGCTTTCCGCGCGGCTGGTAGCGGAGATTGATTTGGGGGAGGTAAATGGCCGAAGGTTCCTTCATGCGGCTACCTTGGACGGAACGGGCGTGACAGCGATGTGTGAAGAATCTTATACCGTGACACCGCTCAAGAAATGTAAGATTGAAATCCGGAATTTGGCCGAACCTGATGAGGCCGGAGCGGTGGATCCCACGGACGGAAAGCTCACCATTGTCATGCGTCTGCCACGTTTTTCATTACTGAAGAAAAAAGAAGATATAGGCATCATTCCGGTCAGAAAGGTGCGCTTTTTTGCAAAAAACGGTGCCAAGATGAACGTGGATGGAGAAGAGATAGAGGCCCAAGAGTTTGATGTCCGCGCCATTCCTGGCCGGTTACGCTTAGTAACAGGAAAGACCAGAAAGTTTTCCCATTAAAAAAATCCGCTCGTGGAAGAGCGGATTTTTTGTTTGATGTTACTTTGTTTCAGCTGAGGTATCAGTGGCCGGGGCTGCGGTTTTGGCGAGCTCCGCATCAATGAGTTTAGCGAATGCGGCGTAGCTTTGCGGTAGGCCAATTCCTGTTTTGTCTAAGAAGAAGGTTGGGGTTCCTTGCACTCCAGCGCTTACGCCAAGGTTGTAATCCCGGGTGACGCGAGCTTTGCTCACGCCATTTTTGTAATCGCTGCGGAACTGGTCTTCATTGAGCCCGAGGTTTTTGGCATATTCAGCAAACTTATCTGCTGGGTCCGGAAGGGTTGCCCATTCATCTTGGTTGGCAAAAAGCACAGTCCCGTAGGTGAAGAACTTTCCTTGCTTGTCCGCAGCTTCTGCCGCGCGGCCTGCATTTTCTGTGTTCTGATGCTTGGAGTAAATAGGGAAGTGACGGTAGACAAAGCGCACTCTGTCTCCGTAATCCGTGATGAGCTGATCAATAATGGGAGAGAAAGATTTACAGGTAGGGCACTGGAAATCTGAGTATTCAAGGAGCGTGACGGCAGAATCTGCTTTTCCGGTGACATGATCTTCCGCGGTGATGTCATTTGCAGTCTGAACATCAGCCGCCTTTTTATCCTGAGCTTTTCCAAGCAAGAGGAGTCCACCAATGATGACCACAATGACGAGCACGCCAAGGAGCACCTTTCCAAACGTTTTGAGGCCATTATTCATAGACATAGATGGGAAAACTCTAGCACAGCCCTGCAAAACGATAAAGTCCTTTATTCAAGCACCGGATATTTCTTCACAAAGCTGAGAGAGCGCCACTTTGCGGCGAGAGCTGACGGCTTTTCCGGGTGAGCCAAGAAGGATAGGAGGATGACCGAGTAAATAATGTGTTCATCAATGAGTGGATTCTGCTTGGGAGGGAATTCTGACAGATAGATGAGGCCGAGGAGCGCTACACCGGCTACGCAGGCAATCCTCATACCAATACCAAGGATAAGGGCCAGGCCTATGAGGAGAAGTCCGAGCATGAAGAGCCAATCCACTACCGGGCTTCCCGCAAGAGACTGGAAGAGCGGAGATAGGGGGCCGTGGGTAGCATTTGCTAGGAATCCCGAGGTGGGCGAGACGCCATCAATCCAGGCTTTCCCGGACACTGTGGCAAACCCAAGCCCGAAGACTTTATCAAAGAACGGCCAGAGGAAGGTGAGTCCAAGGAGGATGCGCAACACTTTTTGATACGGCATAGCGTAGAGTGATCATCCTTTAAGTTGGATGTTGAGTTCAGGAAAACGTTCTTTGAGGTCTTTCACCAGCACATCAAAATCCATAGTCTTTTCTTTTGCAAGATTTTTGACGAGTGTTTTCTGATGCCGGATAGGCTGAATGGCGTAGGCTTCTCCGGGGTTGAGGAGTTCAGCTATAGCCATAATATCCGCTATTTCATGTATTTCAGGATACACCGTGGTGCGGAATTCATGATCCACACCGGACTCCTGAATGAGGCGGAACGTTTTCTCACAGTTTTCTATGGCAATGTCTGGCGCACTCCCAATGATGGCAGTATAGCTTGAAAATCGGTGTTTCAGATCCATAGCAAAGAAGTCCACCAAGCCTTCCCTGAGGCAGCGTTCTATCATCCGTGGGTTTACGCCGTTCGTATCAAGCTTCACCTTAACGCCGAGCTCGTGAATCTTTTTCAGGAACTCTGGTAAATCCGGATGGAGCGTAGGTTCGCCGCCCGTCACCACCACGCCATCAATCATGGCCGAATCTTTTTGTATGCGGGCCAAGATATCTAATTCCGGAATATCCGTTTCTCCCTGAATAGGGATGAGTTCCGGGTTATGGCAGTAGACGCATCTAAAAGGACAGCCTTGGGTAAAGACAATAGAAGCCACGGAGCCCGGGTAATCAATAAGCGTGAGGGGCTCGTAGCCCGCTATGCGCATACGGCTGTAGATTCAGGATCCGTTACGGGGACGTATTCCTCCCGGTCCTGATACTCGCTCTTTTTGCCTTTGTTCCATTCTTCCACCGGACGGAAGTAGCCCACCACACGGGACCACACCTCACATTTTGCTGCACAAGTAGGACAGGCAGGAATCTCTCCGTTCAGGTAGCCGTGTGTAGGGCAGACGCTGAACGTGGGGGTGATGGTGATGTACGGTAGACGGTTATGGGTCACCACTTTTTTCACAAATGCGCGGCAAGCCTTCCAGTCACTCATGCGTTCCCCAAGGAAGAGGTGGAGTACGGTACCGCCGGTGTAGCGAGTCTGCAGATCATCCTGATGACGGAGTGCTTCCAGCGGATTTTTGGTATGGCCTACGGGGAGGTGTGATGAATTGGTGTAGTACGGCGCTTCAGGTGTGCCAGCCTGGATAATGTCCGGGAAGCGCTTTTTATCTTCTTTGGCGAACCGATAGGTGGTGCCTTCTGCTGGTGTGGCTTCCAGGTTATAGAGATGGCCGGTTTCTTCTTGGTATGCCACAAGTTTCTCCCGCATGAAGTCCAGTACTTCCATGGCGAACGTTCGGCCTTCATCTGTCGTGATATCAAATTCTTTGCCGAGCATGTTCATGCAGGCTTCATTCATGCCATTCAAGCCAATCGTGGAGAAGTGATTGCGAAGAGAAGGCAAATAGCGGCGCGTGTAGGGGAGGACACCAGTATCAATATTCTCTTGCACGGCTTTGCGTTTAAGCTCGAGAGAGATCTTGCTCGATTCCATGAGTTCACCCAGACGATCATAAAATTCCTCCCGAGTTTTAGAGAGATAACCAATTCTCGGCAAGTTAATGGTGACCACGCCCACGCTACCCGTCATTTCTGCCGAGCCAAACAGTCCGCCGCCACGGGCTTTGAGCGCCCGCAGATCAAGCTGGAGGCGGCAGCACATGCTCCGTACGTCACTTGGGTTTAGACTGGAGTTCATGAAATTCTGGAAATAGGGAATGCCGTATTTGGCAGTCATCTCAAAAAGTCCTTGCGCATTTTCATGATCCCAGTTGAAATCTTTGGTGATGTTGTAGGTAGGGATAGGGAAGGTGAATATGCGGCCCTTAGCATCCCCGGCGCTCATAACTTCAATAAACGCTTTATTGATCACATCCATTTCTGTTTGGCACTCGGCATACGTGAACGACTGTTCTTTTCCGCCCACAATAGGTTTCTGTTCACGCATGTCTTCCGGGCAGTTCCAATCAAGCGTGATATTGGTAAATGGCGTTTGCATGCCCCAGCGGGAAGGCACATTGAGATTGAAAACAAACTGCTGGATGCCTTGCTTTACTTCTTCGTAGGAGAGCTGGTCGAGTTTTACGTACGGAGCAAGAAAAGTGTCAAAAGAGGAGAACGCCTGAGCTCCGGCCCATTCGTTTTGGAGGGTGCCAAGAAAGTTCACCATTTGGCTGAGTGCGGTATCAAAATGTTTGGCCGGTGCTGATTCTACTTTTCCGGGAACACCGTTTAAGCCCTCTATGAGGAGCTGGCGCAAACTCCAGCCGGCGCAGTAGCCTGAAAACATGTCGAGATCATGGATATGGACATCACCTTCCACATGCGCGCGGCGCACTCGTTCCGGGTACACCTTGTGGAGCCAATAGTTGGCGATGATTTTTCCGGAAATATTCAGGATCATTCCCCCTAAAGAATATCCCTGGTTGGCATTGGCATTCACGCGCCAGTCAGATCTATCCAAATATTCATCTACGGTCTTAATGGCGTCTACGTTTACGGGCATCTGTTCCTGGCGGATAGTCTCACCGGGTGTCACGGTTTCAAGGATCAACGTTTTCATAAAAAAATAAAAAACCCACGTTCGTGAGCTTTAAAAGCTTCTTGGGTAAAGGGATCTCTTTATTGTGTTCCCCCCCCTCCTCTAGGAGGGGCAGGGGGAGGTTAGTTCTTGGCTGACGGGCAATGAATGCGATGAGGGCAGTGTTCAATCATGCAGAGGAGATCATTAAATTGTGATTTTTTGACGGTCGTCACCTCCTTGCAGGACTTGCACATGATTTCTACCTCGCCCTCCACCAAGACACCTTTGAAAAGGAGTTTATGGCAGGTGTGGCAGCGGTATTCATTCTGAGCAAGATCCATACGCGGTCCCTCTATTATAAAAAATGTGCGCGGGAGGTCAACGGCTGAAATCATTGAGTTCTCACACCTTATGCACAGCAGAAAACTACATGTAGTGTACCGGGTGGTCATTTAGCCACAACCTGTTGATAAACGGTGGAGAACAAAACAAAAAATCTTCTCACATGGAGAAGACCTTTTGGTGCGCGAGAGAGGACTCGAACCTCCACGACCTTGCGGCCATCAGCCCCTCAAGCTGACGTGTATACCAATTTCACCACTCGCGCCCATAAATTGCGGGGGTACTATACTCGAGCTTTTCCCTCTTGGCAAGGCTCGTTTCTTCGTGTAGGATAGTCCCGTTTTGTATTTGGACGCTTAGCTCAGCTGGTTAGAGCGACTCGTTTACACCGAGTAGGTCGAGGGTTCGAGTCCCCCAGCGTCCACCATTAAGAGAAACGTCCTAAAATTTGTCCTGGCGTTGTCGCCGCCTCCGTTCGTCCTCTCCGTACGTTTTTAGTACGGTTCGGCCGGTACTCGGCTTCTCCTAGCCAGACCAAATTTTAGAACGTTTCTCCCGATGAGATTCAAAATGCCCGAGCGCTAGCGAGGGCAAAGGCGAGCGGCGGACAGTCTCCTGCGGTTGCTTCGCAACCGAAGCGAGCGAGGCAGGAGCGAAAGTGAGGGCGAGACCATTACGATCGAGCCCGAACGAAAGCGACTGCCGGAAGCGAGCATGGGCCCTTAGCGCAGCTGGTAGCGCGTTTCCATGGCATGGAAAAGGTCACCGGTTCGAACCCGGTAGGGTCCACCACAAACCGATCCCGTTACGGGGTCGTTTTGTTTTTAAGGTACAATATCTTGGAACAACGCTTTTATGATTCTACGTATCTTGATAGGGATAGGGATTGCCGTCTTGGGATATTTTATGGTCTGGAAGACGCGGTTTTTTTTGAATGCACTCGGCCCGGTGGCTTGGGCTGATAGAAATCTTGGATTGGGCGGCTCAAACTTTTTTTACAAGCTGCTTGGAATCGTGATCATCATGATCGGTTTCATGGTCATTACGAATCTTTTTGACATGGTAGCGGGAAGTTTTGTGGCCTCCATTTTTGGTGGCGGAGCGTAAGCCTATGGCCGGATCAGCTTTATTAGACGCAAAAAAAATATTGGAAGATGCGGGCGTCAGACGCGGCATGCGTGTGGCTGATTTTGGTGCAGGCGGTAGCGGACATTTAGTTTTCCCGGCGGCGCAGAGGGTAGGGGAGGATGGCAGAGTGTTCGCCGTTGATATTCAACGCGCAGCACTTGAGATGCTGGAAGGACGGCGCAGACAATATTTGGTGCACAATCTTGATACGGTGTGGGGAGATTTTGAGCGCGCAAACGGAGTGGCGATTGATGAAGGGTCGTTGGACGTCGCTTTTCTGGTAAACACACTCTGGGTTTTGAAAGATCACCTGGAGGCCGTGAAAGAAATCCGCCGGCTTATG
>JAHFIZ010000033.1 GCA_023246145.1 Candidatus Uhrbacteria bacterium
AAAGATTTTCAAGAGGAAAATTTTCCGCATTGCTCCTATCCATCACCATTTTGAAGCTATTGGCTGGCCGGAGCCTAAAGTGGTTATGCGTTTCTGGGTAGTCTCCTGGATTGGCGCAGGATTGGGACTCATTATTGTCTTCCTTGATAGTGCATTTTTCAGATAGCTTATGAATAAAGAGGGAGGGGCTCTCCAATTTGACCGGGCGCTCTTTTCCCTCATGGGAGGACTGGTTATTTTTGGCTTGGCCATGCTCGCCTCTGCCTCTTGGCCATTAGGCTTTGATAAGTTTCATGACGGCTACTACTTTATTAAGCACCAAGTGATTTTTGGCCTTTTGCCTGGCCTCATTCTCGGATTCATTGCGTTCAAAATTCCGTACGAGATTTACCGCCGCTACGCCTCAGCCATGCTTGTGGTTTCCGTAGTCCTTCTCGTGCTCGTATTTATTCCAGGCATTGGCTCAGAGTTCGGAACTTCAAAAAGTTGGATCACCATAGGCAGCTTTTCTCTGCAGCCTTCTGAAATTGTAAAGCTCACCTTTCTTATTTACCTTGCGGCCTGGATGGAAAAGCGGACAGGAAAAGATTTGCGAGAAGTTTCTACCGGACTCATTCCGTTTATCTCTGTGCTCGGTGTCATTATGGGCCTTCTCATCTTGCAGCCGGACACGGGCTCTATGGCGATCATCGTAGCCATGTCTGTTGCGGTGTATTTCGTGGCCGGGGCGCCGCTTCGGTATTTTTTTGTCTTTGGTGGACTTGGTACGGGACTTTTCATGATTCTCCTCCAGTCCAAGTATCGTGCTGACCGTATTTTGACGTTTCTTCATCCGGAATTGGATCCTGAGGGCGTGGGCTATCACATTAACCAAGCTCTTCTTGCTGTGGGCTCGGGCGGATTTTTTGGCCGAGGCTACGGCCACTCGCTGCAAAAGTTTCAGTATCTCCCGGAAGTTGCCGGGGACAGTATCTTTGCAGTGCTAGCTGAAGAATTTGGGTTTGTGCTCACGCTAGGGTTCTTGGCATTCTATGTAGCCTTTCTCATGCGGGGTTTAAAAGTTGCAGAAGAAGCTCCTGACGCCTTTTCAAAATACCTGGTGACGGGAATTGTCTTCTGGTTTGGTATCCAGGCCTTTGTGAATATTGGTGCTATGGTGGGGATTTTGCCTATTACCGGTGTGCCACTGCCATTTGTGAGCTACGGAGGAACATCTCTCGCGGTTTGTCTTGTGGCCGGTGGAGTCTTGCTCAATATTTCCGGTAAAATGAAATCCAGAGTTTAGCTTATGAACGATCATCTTCTTTTAACGGGCGGAGGAACATTAGGGCCAGTGACGCCGCTTTTGGCGGTGGGCGCGGAATGGCGTAAGCGCGCACCGGACGCTAAAATTTCTTGGATCGGGACACCTAAGGGTCCAGAGCGCACGCTTGTGGAAGCGGCGCACTATGATTTTCATCCGCTCCGCGCTCCTAAGTTTGACCGCACGCGTTTGTGGACGCTGCCCTGTGTCATCCCACTTTTTGCCCTCAGCTGTATTCGGGCTTTCCGTTTACTCAAAAAGATTGAACCGGCGGCCGTGGTGAGCGCAGGAGCCTTTGTGAGCGTGCCTGTGGCCATGATGGCGCGGCTCTTAGGCATTCCTGTCTGGCTGCACCAGCTAGACGTACAGCCCGGGCTCGCCAATAAACTCATGGCGCCGTTTGCCAAAAAGATTACGGTCACCTGGCCAGAAAGTCTGAGCGCCTTTAACGCAAAAAAATCTGAAGTAGCCGGAGCCATGGCGCGGAAAATGGTGAGCGCGGGGGAGCCAACGCTCGCCCGCAAGCGGTACGGGTTTGATGAAAACAAGAAAACACTTTTTATTATTGGTGGAGGCACGGGCGCGGCTTCACTCAACGATGTTTTTGCCATCATTGGTCCGGAGCTAGAAAAGAAAATGAACGTGCTCCATCTGACCGGCAAAGGGAAGGCGCTTACTACCTTGAATGAGATAGGCGGGACCTATGTGGCATTAGAATTTTTGGCTGAAGGGATTGCGGACGCATACGCAGCTGCAGACATAGTAGTAGCACGCGCTGGCATGGGCACGATTGCTGAACTCGCAGCACTCGGCAAACCCGCAATTCTGGTTCCTATAGCTCATACGCACCAAGAAGCCAATGCGCGGGCACTCAAAGAGCGTGACGCAGCGGAGGTAGTAACCTATGTCACACCTCAGACACTCTTACAGGCTATTGAAAAGCTCTCCGGCGATGAGAACCGTGGATCTGTACTCTCCGATAACATCCGCAAGCTTTTCCCATTGAATGCGGACGAAAGAATCGCGCACGATATTTTTACTACCTTAGGGGGATAGGTTTGTAGCGTAAAGGGGAGATTTTCGGTACACAGGATGCATGACTTGGGAGACCATAGAGAAGAAGCGTTTTCCCGCAGCGCCGTTTTATCTGGCGCTCGCCTTTGTGCTTCTGGCCAGTTTTGCATTCTTTAGAGGCGGCACCATCATTTCACCGCAACAATTGTGTGAGGAGCGCGGCGGCGAATGGCTGCATGAGAGTGTGAAACCTACCTGTATCACTGCTGACGGGCAGTGGTTGAATTTTGATGAGAAGCAGCATGATTTTGTGTTAGCGAATGGTACTCCTGCACCGTTCGTGGCTTCAGCCACCATAGAATCAACGGGTGAAGAAAATATGGCCTGTCCCGGCGGCAGCTTTACGGACCATCCAGCAACCGGATCCTCCCCCGACCCCTCCTCTTCGAGGAGGGGGGAACTCTCCTTGCGCACGACAGCCGATTTTTCCACTTGGCCAGACGCAAAACAATATCGTTCAGCTATCAATAAAGACCTGGAGCGCGGCATAAACTTTGCCGGCCATTACGTAGTCTCCTCCTGGGGCTGTCCGCAATTTACTGATTGTGAAGGTTACGCCGTCATAGACGCACAGAACGGCAAGATCCTCTCCTTTGGCCAAACCTCCTACGGCCGCCCGCGCTATCTTCCGGATAGCCGTCTCCTTGAGACCGAGCTTGAGAACGGCTCTAAAACCTATTTGATCAACGAAGACACTAAGACACTGGAGCAATGCAAATAAAAAAAACTGATGACGGATCATCAGTTTTTTTGGTGCGCTGGGAGGGGTGGCCGCCCGCGCCTCTCGCCTCGTCGTCACTCGGCTCGGGCTGGGCACCGCCTCGCGGTTCCGTCTGGTGACGGAACATCGCTCCGGCGTTCGACCCCCATCGCACGCCAAGCAGTTGGCGTGCTTAAACAGCACAAACAAAAAATCTCCAATCGTTGTTGGAGATTTTTTGGTGCGCTGGGAGGGGGTCGAACCCTCGACCACGGGCTTAAAAGGCCCTTGCTCTACCACTGAGCTACCAGCGCGTAATGGGGAGGCTTTAAAATGTCTTTCTGCGGTGTCGCCGCTGCGGTGTTCGCTCAACGTATCTTAGCAGATACGTCTCGCTTCGCTCCTCGCGGCTCCTTGCATAAAGTCCATTTTAAAGCCTCCCCGATCACGAGAACGCAAAGATAATAGCAGGATTTATTGCTTTTGGGAAGGGTTAGAGGCACTTCAAACGAAAAGCCCTCCCAAGCGGCGGGGGAGGACTTTGACGACGGATGGTCGTCATGACTACACGAGAGGCGCAGGCGCCTCGTGGATGGTGACGTCGATCATGAGCTCGGCATCGCCTACTCCGAACGTGAGCGTGAACTTGGCAGTACGCATGCCGTTCTCGAATCTCACGATCGGAGGATCAACGAATGTCACGCCTTGATTCAGATCGCTGAGCATCAGGTTCAGACCCCGATCGGCGGTTTGCGCATCTTTCGCATTCCCGAGGATACTACGAACTTTTTTCTCGATACCCTGATGGGTATAGGCAATGTTCGCGTCCATGAGAACCTCCCATGATTCCAGAGTGACATTAGCGCGAAAAGCCAAAAACAACAAACCCACAGCACGATTGACGAGCTCCGTCTTCCATGACTAGGATGTTCGGGATCGGGTCGCTCCAGACTTGATTTTCAAGGGGTGTCAGATGTCGGTTATCAACGAAGACGGTTTTCACAAGGTTTTCAAGCACTTGCTCGGAGATATGTTTGACCGCGCGTTCGTGGTCTTCCGTAACTACGGGCCGCACCTTTCCGTGAAATTCTCGAGCTTGCTCATGTCCGCGGTGGAGCAAGGAGAGGTTGTGGTCGCGGAGGTGCTCGGCATCTTGGAAGACCACTACAAGACCCACCTCTCTTACCAGCGCCCGGATGTTCGCGGCACCGTGGAAGACACGCTGCTCGGCGTGAACCAGACCACGGAGCTCTTCGAGCGTATCTACAAGGAGACGCTCGGTCTCCAGCCTACGGGCCAGTGACCATCGTGTGGTCCCTGAACTGGGCCGAGCTTCGCAGCGCGTGCGAACTCGGCCTTTGTCGTATCTTTAAGGGAAGGTGATAAGATGGGCGTATTCTGATACTATGTGATCTGTTGATAACCGTCTTTTTATGGATCTTTCCAGGATTGAGAACTTTAAGGATGCCATTGTCACCGTCATGGGACTTGGCCGGTACAAGCAGGGAAGCGGCTTAGGGACTGCCAAATGGCTGATGCGCCACAGCGCTCAGACCGTGATTACGGATTTGAAGGATGAAACGGAGCTGAAAGAATCCGTGGATCTGGTCATGGAGTGGCACAAAAAATATACAGAAATGTATCCGGAACGGACTATTTACCAGCCTGTCTTTGTTTTGGGCGAACACCGTAAAGAAGACTTTGTAAACGTAAACGCAGTTATTCAGAATCCGGGCGTGCCGAGTGAATCTGAATACATTCAAGCAGCTAAGGCAGCAAATATTCCGATTGAATCTGATGTCAGTCTCTTCTTCCGCTATTACCCGCATGAAATTATCGCGGTGACAGGAACCAAGGGTAAGACCACCACCACGCTCTTGCTCGGAGAAATGGTGAAGACGTTGGATACCGAAACCATCATCGCCGGCAACGTGAAAGTTTCGCCTTTGGAATTCCTCGATGACCTGTTAGCGAAGGACAAGAAGACGCCAGTCGTTCTCGAACTCTCCTCGTGGTTGCTCGAAAGTCTGCCAGGAGCTTTCGCGGAAATGAAAAAAGGCCCAGACATTGCCGTGCTCACGAACGTCTTCCCGGATCACTTGAACCGTTACGCCTCTTACGAGGATTACCAGAAATCCAAAGAAATCATTTTCGAATTCCAGAATCCTGATCAGTACACGGTCTTAAATCGTGACCATGACTTAGTCCGATCGATGGCACCACGTGTAAAAGGCAAACTTTTCTGGTTCTCTAAGACAGACGATGGTTCTGCCAACGGCTGTTTTGTGAAGGATGGCAATATTCTTTTCAGAAAAGACGGTGCGGTCACGGACATTCTTCCTCTCGCGGAAGTCGCACTCGTGGGTGAACACAATCTGGAAAATGTGCTTTCTTCCATTTGTGCGGCTATGTTGCGCGATGTTCCCGTTGAAGGCATTAAGAAAGTCTTGAAATCGTTTAAAGGAGTGGACGATCGTCAGGAACTGGTCCGTGAAGTGGATGAGATCATGTACATCAATGACACGACCGCTACTGCGCCAACTGCTGTGGTGGCCGCTCTTAAAGTATTCGGTAAAGATAAAAAGGCCATTCTTATTGCCGGCGGCGTGGATAAGAAAATGCAGTTTGATGAAATGATCGCGGCGGCAATTGCCGGCTGCAAAGGCGTGATTCTTTTCCCTGGAGACGCATCAGATGTCATTGAGAAGGGCTTGCTCGGCAAGGTGCCCATTGAACATGCAGAAAATATGCACGATGCCGTGACCAAGGCTCGGAAGATGGCGGAAACAGGGGATATTGTGCTTCTCTCCCCTGGCGCTGCCAGCTTCAACATGTTTAAAAATGAATACGATAGAGGTGAACAGTTCCGTGAGGAAGTAAGAAACTTGTAAGTAGGGAGTGGAGGCGATGGCTATGCTGCACACTCTCAAAAAATTGGTCCCAAATCCTGCGCTGCAGGTTTATCATTACGCCTTAGCAAGAATCGCTGAGGTTGCTTATGGGTATCCGTCAGAAAAGTTGATCGTCATCGGCGTTACGGGTACTAACGGCAAGTCTTCAACCGTGAACTTTATCGCTCAGCTCTTAACTGAGCTTGGAGAAACGGTCGGCTACACCTCCACCGCGGGATTTTCGATCGCTGGTAGGGAAGTTGAAAACAAAATGAAGATGACCATGCCGGGCCGGTTTTATCTGCAGAAAGTTTTGAAAGAAATGGTGGATGCAAAGTGCGCGTACGCGATCGTGGAAACTTCTTCGCAAGGACTCGATCAATATCGTCACCTTGGGATTAATTATGACGTTGCCGTTTTTACGAACCTAACTCCTGAGCACATTGAGGCGCACGGTGGGTTCGACAATTATAAAAAAGCTAAGGGAAAATTGTTTGCGCATTTGACCGAGAGAAAGAAGAAAGTGATCGGCGGGAGAATGATCGATAAGACCATACTCGTGAATGCTGATGACGAGCATGCGGAATATTTTGCCAAATTTCCGGCGGATAAACTCATCAGATTTTCTGCACATGAGTTTGCAAACGTTCCGCTGCCTTTGAATGCGCACTTTGAGAAGCTGAATGCGGCTGCAGCTATGGCCACGGTCATGGCGTTAGGCTTCCCGCGTGAGCGCGTGCTTGAGGCGGCGCTGAAATTAAAACCGGTTTCCGGCAGATTTGAGAAAATTGAAGCGGGCCAGCCGTTTTTAGTCGTCGTAGACTACGCCTATGAGCCGTATGCGCTCCAAGCGCTCTATGAAGCGGTGAACGCTTTAGGGTATCATAAGATCATCGGCGTGCACGGCTCTGCGGGCGGCGGAAGAGATGTAGCTAGGCGGCCGATTATTGGACGATTAGCGGGTGAAAAAGAAGCTATCGTTATCGTCACCAATGAAGATCCGTACGATGACAATCCGCGAGATATCATTGAAGCGGTTGCAGAAGGCGCTCGCGCGGCAGGAAAGATTGAAAATACCGATTTATTCCTCATTGACGACCGAACTCAAGCAATAGAGAAGGCGATCGATCTTGCAGGCGAAGGCGACGCAGTGATTATCACGGGCAAGGGATCAGAACCTGTTATGGCCGTGGCAAACGGAGTGAAAATTCCTTGGGATGATCGTAGCCAAGCGCGCAATGCACTGAAGAAGAAAGGTTACACCGCATAACTATGCCGTTTCAGGGGGCAGGCAAGCATGTGAAAAAGATTTCCGTGGCGCTTTTGGCAAGCGTCATTCTTGCTGCTGGGTTCATAGTGGGCTTTGGCCGTGAATATTTGCATAACCGTGAGATTGAAAAAGATATTGCTGATCTGCAGTCAGAAAATGACCGCTTGCAGGGAAAGAAATTGGAATTTTTGGGACTCATCAATGACCTGTCCAGCGAATATTATTTAGAGGATCAAGCCAGGGTGAAGGGCGGCATGGCCAAGCCGGGAGAGACGCTCGTTCTGGTGGATGACCATGATGCTAAGAAAAATCCGGACGGAAAAGTGTTAGGGGAAAGCGCGGAAGATGCAGGCGTCAGTAACGTGACGCGCTGGCTCTACTATTTTTTTGATCACAAGCGCTTCACTGAGCTTGAACGGCTATGAGTAAGAAGTACGCGCTTGGCGGAGCAGCTGCCGTTTTTGCGGCGCTCTTTCTTTTTCTCCACGGCTTCTTTTTTGTTTTTCATCCTACGCGCGGCGTAGCGTACGGACTTTCTTATCTTTTGCCGTGCCCTGTGGCTATTGCCTCCGGTATCCCCGTTTCTTATAGAAGCGTGGCAGCACTGACGAACGGATTACTAAGCGAAGGTCTTTTTTCAAGTCATGAAGAAGCTTTTCAGGCAGCGCTTGCAAGAAGTGTAGAGAACGCTAGGGTGCTTGCTTTAGCTAGAGAGCTTCATGTGGACGTACAGGCCGCACAGAGCGCTGCAGAGGGCGATACGGATTTTCACAAAACGTATGTGAGCGAGCCGCTTCTTTTGGCGCAAAAGACGGAAGATGCGGTGCTAGAAGATGCGGCATTGCAGGATCTGCCAAAGATCAGGCTAGAGAATCTCCGAACACGTTTTGTGGACGGCACGCTACCGTTTGCGGATGCTGCTCCTCGGTTTTCTGAAGACGTGAGCGGCGGCAACGCCGGAGACTTGGGCATCTTTCTTTTGAGCCAGGTCCCTCACTGGTTGGTGCCGGCGGCACAGTTAGAGAAGGGGCAAGTTTCAGAAGTCTTAGAAGGCCCAGATGCGTACTGGTTGATAGAAGTTTCAGATAGGGGAGAGGGAGAGACCCCCGCGGATGCCTGGGTTCGCTTCCGTGGCATTGCTGCCAAGAAAGAGACCTTAAAGAGCATCTTGGATGAACGCCTGAGCGAAAACCCGCCATGGATATTTGTTTGGTAATAAAAAATCCCCCGGTTAACGGAGGATTTTTTGGAGCCGATTCCGGGACTCGAACCCGGGACCTCTACTTTACGAAAGTATTGCTCTACCAACTGAGCTAAATCGGCGCGTGAGAGGCTCTAAAATGTCTTTCTGCGTTGTCGCCTTTGTCGCTTCCTCCTCAACGTACCTGTCCGGTACGTATCGTCGGTCGCTCGGCGGCTCCTAGCATAAAGCCCATTTTAGAGCCTCTCACAAAATGGTATTTGTAGTCTGCTCCCAACCCGAGCGCCAGCGAGGGAAACGAGCGACGCGCAGACGCTAGCAAGGGCTAGGTGTTACGGTCGCCGCCCGAGCGATAGTCTGCGCGGAAAGCGAGTTTTGGAGCAGGAGACGGGACTCGAACCCGCGACCCTTTGCTTGGGAAGCAAATGTTCTACCACTGAACTACTCCTGCATGATGGACGAATTTATAACATATCTTTTTAGGGTCGTCTAGGTATGAAGCGAGGTCGGTCTAACGGTTAATAAAAAAGAGGAAGCTGTTTAAAGCTACCTCTTTTTAGCTCCATTTGCTCCTAGAAGATGAGTGTTCCTCCGCTCAGGGTGAGATTATCGATGAGTGTGCCATCAATACCCGTTGCACTGCCATCGGACCAAGTCACAGACTTGAGACTCGTGGGGGTGGCTGATTCGGCGGGGATGTCAAAGCGCATGGAGTCATCTGATGCACTGCTGGTTCCTGTGGAGTCAAAGTAGAGTGAGAATGTATGAGTGGTGCCTGCGCTAATGGTGACGGCGGTAGGGAATACGATTCTGGCGTAGGCCATGTCTGTAGCCGTGGTGTCACAGGCCGTTCCATCAGACTTCAAGAGTGACCAGTTTTTATCCTTCTTATCTACATGAGTAGTCACTCCACTCGGTGAGGTGTCGTACAGATCAAAGTCCGTGGCGGCAGTTACTAATGTTCCATCTGTGTCACAGTCATTCCAGCCGGAAGCGCCGTTGTCAGTGGCATTCATCTTAAAGAGGAATCCATCCACGGTGAGATTTGCGGCTGCGTTCGCGCTGACATTAAAAGTGAGCACTTCGCCTCGTCCAGGAACAGTTGATCCTGATGCTGACGAAGATGAAAGAGTGACCGTGGGTTTGGTGTTCCGAAGAACCATTCTTTCGCCAACCGTGTATTGTTTCACCTCTTTTTCCGTATAGGTGATACCGGAGGTGAGTCCCACCATCTCGAACGGACCGTTGATGGCATCAGCGTTGAACTGGATAGCTGATCCTGAAGCAACGCCCGCGGTAGCAAAGTCATTAAGGTCCACGCTGACCTCTACATCCGCACCAGTTGTTTTGTTGACGTAAAGATCAAGGCCCACAAAACGCGCTATGTCACCATACATGGCAGTCGTTGCGGTTTTTGTGCCGGTGGCTGTGGGGTAGGTGATGTAGGCGCGAGTTACAGCTTTGCTTTCCCCCGGACTCTCCATAGCATCCGCACAATCCCCATCGGCATCCTTTCTGGCCACACAATTTCGCAGTGTCAGTCTACTCACAGTCACATCTTCTCCGGTCATGGCAATGTGGAAGGTGGAGATGTGATTGAGGGCTGAAGATTGCACAAGAATGTCCGGAGCAGGCGAGCTGACTGCCTCAGTTATTCGCAGTTTTGGTCCGCCAAGGCTCAGTGTCCCGCTTGCAAATCCGTAGGCGGCGGTGCCGGCAGCTGCAGCTAGGAGAGAGATGCCCAGGATGGTTTTTACCGCCACCTTGGTGGCCGTCTTGGTTCTGATGGTAATTTTGCTCATAAGGAGATAAAAAATATTGGATCAAGTATACTCTATCCCGTATGACGGATTCGTCTTTAGTCTGGATCATTGCGGGACTCTTCCTTGTGGCCGGTTTCTTTGTTTTAGCCTCCAGAAAATCTTCAGGATCAAGGAAAGCTGGGAACAATGATCTGTTTACGGACGTGACGGCACTGGTGGAAGATGGAACTATTGAACCTTTTGGCGGACGAGAAGAAGAAATAGCGCGCGTGACCCATATTCTCATGCGCCGCACCAAAAATAATCCGCTCCTTTTGGGAAAACCGGGCGTAGGAAAAACCGCTATTGTTCACGGCTTGGCTGAACTTATTTTGAAAAAGAAAGTACCACCGGCTTTGCAAGGAAAAAGAATTTTAGCGCTTGATTTGGCGAGTCTCCTCTCCGGCACTTCGCACCGCGGAGATTTGGAAAAGCGTCTGCGGAATTTGTTGAATGACTTGGAGAAAAAAGGCAGCGAATCCATTTTGTTTATTGATGAAGTGCACATGCTCATTC
>JAHFIZ010000034.1 GCA_023246145.1 Candidatus Uhrbacteria bacterium
TGCTTCGCCTACCGCAATTTCTTCCCCCTTGTACCAAACCGGCACGCGATGGCCGAACCAAATCTGGCGGCTGATGTTCCAGTCACGTAAGTTATCGATCCAATGGAAATACGTTTTCTCAAAACGGTCAGGCATGATGTCGATCGCCTTTGATCTGACAGCGTTCTGCATGAGGGACTTCAAAGTAACCTGTGCACCATCACGAGCAAATTCTTTATTCACGTCAATGAACCACTGCAACTTCGGCAAAGGCTCAATGATTCCGCCTGTTCTCTCGGCTGTCGAGAGGTTTTGCGGAGATTCTTCTTCCTTTTCGAGCAAATTGTTCTCACGCAACCATTCCACAACCTTCGCCCGAGCACTTTTTGTATCCAGCCCAGCTACGAGTGGTCCGGCAGATGGCATCATCTTTCCGTCTTCGCCAATCACCTGAATCATCTCAAGGTTATTGCGCTTGGCAATATCAAAGTCTACTGAGGAATGCGCCGGAGTAACACCAAGCGCGCCGGTTCCAAATTCTGGATCTACACCTTCATCACCAACAATCTTCAGGTGAAGGCTGTTGCCGGCGAAGTCCACTACATACTCTTTGCCGATAAACTTCTTGTACTTCCCTTCTGGGTGAACCGCTACAGCAGTGTCCCCTACTTTCGTCTCAGGACGAGTGGTAGAAATGGAAATAGGAAAATCCGGGCCGTACGTGAAGGTGTACAGCTTGGCAGTTGTTTCTTTGTAGACAATTTCGTCATCAGCAATCGTGGTCTGACCAATAGGATCCCAGTTCACCACGCGGTAGCCGCGATAGATCAAACCGTCGTCGTACATTCGTTTGAAGGCAACATTCACCGCCTTGTTACGTGCGTCATCCAGCGTATAGGCTTCGCGACTCCAGTCGATCGAAGCTCCCATCTTCTTTACTTGGTTCACGATAGTATCGTGACTCTCTTGTGCAAAAGCGCGAACGCGATCCAAAAACGCCTCGCGGCCTAAGTCATAACGAGACTTCTTTTCCTGTTCCAGAATCATCTTTTCGACTTTGGACTGGGTGGCGATGGCGGCATGGTCCGTCCCCGGAATCCAAAGCGTCCGCTTGCCGCTCAGGCGAGCATAACGAACCATAGCGTCCTCAATCGCGAGCATCGATGCGTGACCCAAGTGGAGCGTACCAGTCACGTTTGGCGGGGGAAGGACAATGGAAAATGATTCTTTTCGAGATGCTAAATCAGGAAGATTGTCAGGATTAAAAAAGCCGCTATCCAGCCAAAGTTTATAAAGGGCGTCTTCTTTTCCTTGCGGCTCGTAAGCCTTGGACATTTCTTGCATAACAGGTCTGAGGATAGACGAAAGTTGCGGATATGTCTATTGGCCTATCTGATCATTTTTGGCAAAATATTTCTTTCATAAAAAAGTTTCACCCCGGTCGCAGTCCTTAGACCGCGCCGGGGTACGCCGCACCGCTTCAGTTCTCGTCTTTCAGGGCAGCGTCAGCCCTGACCTTGAGTCTTGCCATGGCTTCTTCGTCCTGAGCTTCAGAGTCTGCGTCCATCTGTTCGACCGTCGTGCCAAAATACTTAGCAGACTTTTTACGGCACAGAGAGCAGTCAACGAGAAAACAGGTGAACTCCATCTTGACCTGCTCGAACGTTTGGATAGCCTGATCGCTCCAACGATCCTTTTCCGGAATGCGATCGTCTACCAGACGATTGAATTCCTGGAGATGAACGCCACAGAGCTTCTGACGCAAGGTGGTCTCACCGTTCTTGAAGGTCCTGCGATCAAACTCGGTGATCTCCTCGTCCATGAGCTTCATGCAAGCGTCACAGGTGTCGTAGACCTCCAGGAGCATGTCAGTTGCAAGCCTATCGACCTCGTCCTTTCCCACGCGCAGAGCCATGGCTGCATATCGCCGCGAGAACTCTTCTTCGTGCTCGGGGCAGAACGTGTACCCAGGCTCCACACCTTCGATCTTCATCTCATCCTCCAATGTCTGTCCGTCAACGCGACGAGACGGGTTATCTTAGCAAATTTCTGCTCTCGGGTCAATGATTCCCGCTACTTTCTTGACGCATTCAAAGGAGCAAGCTAAGTTACTCCCCTTACAGATGCATCCCTTTCATGTCTCTCTCCTTACCGGATCAAATACTCCACGCCCTGAAGCGCGCTGAGCGCCCGGTCATCGTATTAAAGGAATTGGCGAGCATAGACGACTTTGCGAGCGCCTTTGGACTTGCTGCCGTCATGAAAAAGCTCGGCAAAGACGCTGAAGTGGTCTGCGCATCCGGTCGCGCCCCAGAGAGCTTGGCATTTTTAAAAACGGTGAAGCCCGTGAAGGGAGATGTGCCAAACCTCCGCTCCCTGACCATCCACGTAGATGTTTCTAAGGCCAGCGTGGACGAGCTTTCTTATAGCGTGGTTCATGACGAACTCCGCGTGCACATCATGCCGAAGAACGGCTTTTGGAATAGAGAGGACGTGAAGATTGCTACCACCGCTTTTAGATACGATCTGGTAATTACGATTGGCTGCCAGGATTTGAAGAGCCTGGGCGCCCTCCAGGAAAAGTACGCGGATTTCTTTTATGAGACGCCTATCATGAACATGGACCACAATCCAAGTAATGAACATTTTGGGCAGTACAACGTAGTGGATGTAGGTGCCACGAGCGTGGGTGAAGTTTTGTTCGAGCTCACAGAAAAAATCGATCCCGCTTTAATTGATGAAGATATTGCCACGAGTTTCTTGGCCGGAATGATTGCTAAGACCAAGAGTTTCAGAACACAAAACGTAACGCCCAAAACGCTCGCCACCGCTTCCGCGCTCATCGCGAAAGGCGCCAAGCGGGAAGAGATTGTGGAGCATCTCTACAGAACGCGCTCTGTGGAAACCCTCCGTTTGTGGGGCCGCGCACTGTCTCGCCTGAAGTCAGATCATGCCAAGGGATTGGTTTGGACCACGCTCACCCGCCAAGACTTTGCTACCACTTCCGCAAAAGAAGACGCGCTCCAGGATATTGTTTCCGAACTGCTTTCCACGGCTCCAGACGCTCGGGTGGTGGTTATTTTCTATGAACACGCTAATGGTTACGTAGCTGCCCGCCTGTTTGCCGAACGCCCGCTTGATGCCTTGGAACTTGGCGCTCCGTTTAAAGCTTCCGGCACCCGTGAACAGGTACAGCTCGTCTTAAATGATCGAGATATTGTGGATGCGGAACGATCAGTGATTGGGCATTTGAAGAGTAGCTTGTAGCAAATTGACGCAGATCTCGGACAGTTAGGCAGATTAAACGCAGATGGAAGAAAAAACAGGGCCACTCCGGCCTTGTTTTTCGATCTGTGTAAAATCTGCCGCATGATTCAATCTGCGTAAATCTGCTATACTTCCTGCATGATTGCACACGTGTACGCCAGACACGTTCCCGCCCATGCACGGCTTGGGCGTTATGTTGCGGACCAGGGAAAACTCTCCTGGGTTTTTCCGTTTCTCCATCAAATTCCTCACGCAGACGTGCTGATCACCGGCGGAACAGCGCGAGATGCCGTTATTGGCCGAGCAAACCGTGGAATTCACGTCCTAGTCCACGGCGTACCGGAACCCACGCTCCACTCTTGGCTTCAAAGTAAAAACGTAGCCAGAGATTTTGATATTACCATTCCGGATAACGGCCTGACTCGTCATCACACACTCCCCCTTAACCATGATCTTGCTCGCCGAGATATCACGGCAAACGCCCTCGCGTATTCCATTCGTGATGGAATTCTTCACGATCCTTTCGACGGTCTCAAAGATATTGAGGATCGGAAGATTCGTGCTATAGGAGACGCAAAAGCGCGTTTCCATGAAAATCCTCTTCTTCTCCCCCGCTTGCTCAGACTCGCTACTGAACTCGGGTTCACTTTGGAAGAAAAAACCTGGGAAGCGTTAAAGGCGAGCGCCCATAAGGTGAATCAAATTGTCAGTAATGCGGAAGGTAAGGCCGAATTCTCCGTTCACCGTTCACATTTAGGGAAAGAGTTTCTCCGTTCGCTGAAAGGTCACGCTGCGAACACTTTCAAACATCTCAGGGAGAGCGGGTTGCTGTATGAACTCGCCCCAAAACTCCGAGGACTAGAACATTTGGAGCGCGTCAGCGGCAAAAAGATGACAGAAGAGCTGGAGATTGTCTTTGCGCTCCTTCATGAGGAGCACGCGCCGGTCACGGTGATTCTGGCGGCAATTTTGTCATTTTTTGAAGAAGGCGCGGAAGACATGCTCGAACATCTGAGCGACAGGCTTCATCTGCCCATGCTTGATGATCTGTCTTTTTCCTATCACGATCTGTCGTGGCTCTTGGCGCACCGCACCGTCCTTGAACAAACGGATCCGCGAGATTTGCCGCCGGCGGAGTTTGAAAGGATCTTTGGGGGAACACGCGGTCACAACCTCCTCATGCTCCTTAAAGCGCTCTACCGCAGCCAAGGACGCCACAGCGAAGGATTGGAACGCCTCTACGCTGCTGAAGCCAGAAAGGCAGAAATGGAAGAGACGGATCACCCTAAACTTCTCCGTGGTCGAGACCTCCTTTCCCTTGGGCTCGAACCAGGCCATCATCTGCGCTCCGTGATGCAGAAAGTGCGTGACGCCCAGCTGTCCGGCAAAATTTCTTCTAAAATAGACGCGCTTGATTTTGCCCGCCATCTCATGACCACGGGGCTCTAATTTGACAACCCTTTGATATTCAGGAAAAATGCATTTCGCACACGCAGGCAACCTCAGAGGTTGCCATCGAGCGGTGCACACCGGAGACCGAGATGAAGAAGTACGGACACGACCCCACGCGCACCGCGCCGAGCTGCAAGGGCAGCACCACGACCGGACACCTCGCCAAGGGTAGCGTCTCGACCTGACGCGCCCGAGCACAACCATCGCCTTTCGTCAGGGCACAGGAGACGTGATGCGCGAGAATCTTCGATCCGCGCGCGATCCGACTGAAGTCACAGCCGCGAGCTGGTCTCGCGGAACCCACGTTCGAACCTCGACCACATCGCTTTTGCGAACTATCGCCACGCGTGGCTCCGGCCACGACCAGCACTCACGTGCATAGCTCCGCCTTAACGGGCAAAGCTCGCGAACGAACCCCCTCCGGCGTACCGGGTACGGGGGTTCCTGCTTTTATAACGTGTTCGGATTCCCATTTCCTAGACAAGGATCCATTTTTCTTCTACACTTTTGGCGATGTTTGATTGAAAACCTACTAAGTTTCGTCAGTTGCAAGGCGGAGGCGAGTAAGGACGAGACGTACTGAGTAAGTACGGCGAGTCCGACGGAGCCGACAACGACGCAAATGGCGAAACTTGGGTAGGTTTTCCGAGCGCGGTTAGCTCAGTTGGTTAGAGCGTCACATTGACATTGTGAAGGTCACAAGTTCGAGTCTTGTACCGCGCACCAAAAATCCCTGCCTTACGGCGGGGATTTTTGTTTGGGCTAGTGATTTCCGTTATTGTCTCTGGGTTTTTCCGGCGTACGGGAGATGAAGAGTAGGATGATGCCAATGGCTAGGAGGAAAAGGAACCAAAGGCCGGCGGCGGAAAGGACTTCATTATACGAACAGTTGAACAGCTTAGGGAGAATTTCCGTGAACGGAGCGTTCTCTACAGCGTTCTTCACCATGCAGGCACGCGGACCGGGCATCTGCGCCGCGGCAATACCTGTCCAAGCGGCGCCAATGGCGGCGGCCAGAGAAAAGAAGGTAAAAAGACAGCTGAATCTATTTTTATTCACGCGCAAAAATCGCACCAAACCAATGGTAGCAAAAATGACTCCGCCAATAATCCAGAAAGCAACAAACCACAGGAGGGAGAGGAGGATGAGGAGACCAATAGGGATTGAAGACATACTGCTTAAGCCACGCTAAGAGCAAGGAACAGCACAATCATGGTGCCAATAGCGGCAATCACAAAGATGCCGGACAGTTTTTTAAACATGTCTACGTCTTCTTTGTAACCAAATATCCCGCAACAGATAGCAAGGAAAAGGATGGCCGCTGGGAGAAACATCATATGATTTGTCTTGGTGGGTCTGCCTGGGCTCGAACCAGGGACCACCGAGGTATAAGCTCGGCGCTCTAACCAACTGAGCTACAGACCCTCAGGGAAAGCCCTTTTATTTCGGCCATCTGCGGCGTCGCCTTCTGCGCCCAACCTCACCGTACCCTATCGAGTACGTTTCGGCTGTGCTCGTCGGCTCCTTGCATCTGACCAAAATAAAACGGCTTTCCAGAATGTGTTCGAAATCGGGATGATCGTATCAAAATTGGCCAAAATTCGCAATATCCTGAAAATATGCTAATCTCTCCGCATGCAAACGGTAAAACTCATCAATAAGGAGGCAGCTCGAATAGACGTAGCGCTAGCCGAAGCACTGGAGATTAGCCGCTCACAGGCCAAAAAGCTCATCAATGATGGGCTGGTTTCGTTTGCGGGCAAGGTAGCGAGTCCTCATCTTATGATGGAACCGGAGAGTAAAGTCTCCATGAAAAAGGCTCTCCCTGTGGCCGTGAAGAAACTCAAGGACCTGCCGGAACTGGATATCATCTATGAAGATGATGATGTCATAGTGGTGAACAAACCCGCCGGTCTCCTTATCCATAAGGCACCTGGCAACGCAGATGCCTCCCTGGCCGATGCCCTTTTGAAATACTGCCCAGGCATGAAGAAGGCCGGTGAGGATGAAAACCGCCGCGGCATAGTGCATCGCCTGGACAAAGAAGCGTCCGGTATCATCATTGCTGCCAAGAACCAGACCGCTTTTCGTCATTTGAAGCGCCAATTTTCTGATCGCCTGACAGAGAAGCACTACACCGTGCTCGTCATGGGAGATGTGAAAGATGCACACGGCACCATCCGCTTCCCTATTGCCCGCTCTTCTACGCGCGCCCACATGGCTGCCAGACCAGAAAGCCAGGATGGAAAAGAAGCCGTCACGCATTATGAGGTGAAGCAGCATTTTTCAAATTCCACTTTGCTTGATGTTCTAATTGAAACCGGCCGTACGCACCAGATCCGCGCCCACTTCTTTGCGCTGGGCTTCCCGGTAGCCGGAGATGCGCTGTACGCCAGAAAGGATATTAAGGCAGTTCCCGGCCTCACCCGCCTGTTCCTCCATGCGAGAGCACTTGGCATCACGCTTCCAAACGGAGAAAAGAAAACGTTTGAGGCACCACTCCCTAAAGAACTTGAAGCCGTACTCACTACCTTAAAGATTCGTAAGGAGTAGCTATGATCATCACTCTCTCGGGACTGGCCGGCGCCGGAAAGTCCACCTTAAAAAATGCCATCGCAGAAGCACTCCACTTGAAAAAATACTCCATTGGCGACATGCGCGGCAAAATGGCGGAAGAACGTGGGATGACGATCGACGAATTTAACAAGCTCGGAGAAACGGAAGCCTTCACGGACCGAGATGTGGACGCGTTCCAGACTAAGCTTTCAGAGACAGAAGATAACTTTGTCATTGATAGCTGGCTCTCCTGGCACTTTATTCCGAAGAGCATCAAAATCTTCATTAAGGTTGACCCCAGGATAGGAGCCGAGCGTATCTATAAAGATCGGCATGAAAACCCCAACCGGAACGATGAACCGCTTTATAACAGCGTAGAAGAAGCCCAAGAGATCATTAAGAAACGCCTGGAAAGCAACATTTTCCGGTACCAGAAATGGTATGGGGTGAATTTCATGGACGAATCCCAGTATGATCTGGTCCTAGATAGTTCACACGAGACCCCGGACCAAATGCTGGCCAAAATTCTCGATTTTGTAAGGTCTAAAGACGCTTCCGTATAAAAACTTGACCCGTTTCCCGTTTTCTATTACTATTTCGCCCGTATGACAGAAGAAATTAGGGCCGGACAAGTTCTCCGCGTCCACGAAAAAATCCAGGACGTGAACGCCAAGGGCGAAACCCGTGAGCGTGTTCAGATTTTCGAGGGTCTTGTCCTTGGAATCCGCGGCTCTGGCGCTTCTAAAACCTTCACTATCCGCAAGGAAACTGATGGTTACGGCGTAGAGAAGATCTTCCCGGTCAGCTCCCCTTCTATCACGAAGATTGAGCTCGTGAAGGTCTATAGGGTCCGCCGCGCTAAGCTCTCCTTTGTGAAAGACTTTGCCCGCAAGCTCAAGGAAATGATCCCAAGTAAATCTACTAAGGTAGCAAAAGCCAAGTAAAACAAAACACCCGCCAAACCGGCGGGTGTTTTGTTTATTTCACGAGTCCGCAGCTGCTGACCGTATCTTCTCCAGGAACGGTAAGCGTACACTTTCCCAATTTCAACTCTGCGACATGGCAAGGGTCATCAGTACAAACTTTCCTAGCATCCGTATCCTCACTCTGAGCTAAGTAAATGCTACCCGAAGTCGTGCCGAGATTCACGTCGTTATAGACCCCGCACGGATCAGTTCCGGCGGTCACTCGATCAGTAGCTGCTGCGAGTACAGCTTTGCAATCAAGGTACCTCTTCCCTGTGGTGACAGCCTCTCGGCAAGTTTCAAGAGCGGTAGTCGCATTATAGTAGGTACAGTAATATTGATGATTATCATCACCATCTACGGAATTTGCACGTTCAGCAAAGGCGCTGCAGCCCCCTACACTTGGGGAAGGAACGCCCGTGCAGCTAAGGCAGCTATTCGATTCTCCATCTGAAAAACAGGTGGTGCCATTTGCACAGGTAGAAAAGTCACAGCTGCTGCCCACGTGGAAGTTACTGTTAGCGGCCTCTGGTTTTACGTTATCAATGTTCTTGATTCTTCCTGTTTTTCCGCAAGCGCCGCTTGAAGGTTCGATGACAAAACCATACTGATCGCGAAGCGACTCACAGGTAGTATCGCTTTCAAGCAACACATTTTGTTTGATGAGGGGAACCCGCAAGCCCGCAAGAGATGTGAGTTTAGGGTCAATAAAGTTGGCGATCGCAAAGGCCGCAAAGAGGAGAACCAATCCGGTCAATGCATTCGTGATGCGCGTCTTAGCTTCAGAAACGGCTTTGGAGTTTCCGCGCGCCGTGGCGTACTGCAAACCACCAATCATGAGCATGGTCACGGCCACAAGAGACATAGCCGGAATAAGGAACCGGTACATGAGGTCAATGTATTCTGGGAGACTACTGACCTCAATACGCCCTAGCACCGGCACATTCAGCTTAGTTGGCTTGCTCTTGCCGTAACAGTAACCCGTAGTCGCGCTAATGAGCTTGGAGCAGTAAGGGCTCTGGCCGCCAAAGCTTGAAGATGTGGGGGTGAATCCTTCTGCGGTCAGTTCCGCGTAGCACTCGTCCTGCGTCCAGCACTTATCATTATTTTTTGGGAAAAGATCCTCCGTCCGGTAGCAGCCTACATAGCTCAATGGTGCCGTGACGGTACCCTTACTTTTACAGATAGCGGCACAAGCAGTGCCATCCGTAACATTACTTCCGCTCTCCTTGGCTCCATCCGTGGTGTTCCCACAAAAACAAGTACATGTGGTTGGTGTAGTGGCCGCAAAACTCATCTGCGGAACAAAAAAGAACGTCAAGAGTGCAAAGGCACAGAGTATCTTATTTAGTAAGGAAGGCATGTATGATTTCTGTAAAAACACTGAAAGGAATGTCTCCCTCAATTTTAACACCATTTATGAAGAAGGTGGGGGTACCGCGCGCCCCGGCCGCTACTCCGTCTGCTAAATCCTGCTGAACTTCTTCATCATACTTTCCTCCTGAAAGGCAGGAAGAGAATTTTTTCACGTCTAATCCCGCTTCATCTGCATAGCCGGTCAAAATCTCTGGCGTGAATTCCGTGGGGTGGCCAAAAACCGTATCATGATACTCCCAGAATTTCCCCTGTTCACGCGCACACTCCCCTCCCACGGCGGCAATGTCCGCGCCCGGATGAAGTTCCGGCAAAGGGAAGTCTCGGTAGATAAATCGCACGTCTTCTGGATACTGTTTAGCTATAGCTCTGACTACATAGCTCTCTTCCGCTGAATACGGACAGCCAAAATCCGCAAACTCCACTATGGTCACCGGGGCGGTCTTCTTTCCGAGCGTTGGATCATCTTCTGTGGCTAGTTCCCCGCTCCCCGGAGCTCCCGCAGCCAAGGCCTGGAGGGCGCCAAGGTCAGCTTTGGTACTCTGAAAGTGCAAAGCGGAGTAATCCACAGTCCCAGATTGGATTTGCCTATAAAACGTGAAAACTCGCCAAGAGAAGCCCAAAAAAAGCAAAACAACACCTAGGATGCACAGGGTAATAACGGTTGGACGAATGCGCTTTTCTGAACCTTCCATAGAATATGCTATAGGATACCATTAGCCGCCTTGTCTTTACGAAAAGACCCCTTCCTGCTACTATAAACCTGATATGATTTTGAACATTCTCGAGCCAGTTCTCGCTATTCTCCTTATTACCGCCATCCTCTTGCAGGCTCGCGGCAGTGGTGCCGGACTTGCTTTTGGCGGAGACGGCAACGTGTACCGTACACGCCGCGGCATTGAAAAACGCTTGCATGGCGCAACGATTATTCTGGTTATTCTTTTCTTCATTATTGCTCTCTTAAACGCGCTCTTTAACTTTTAGTCCCCGTTCGTATTCCGAAATCACGCCTCTCCAGCTTTTTTTCGTCATTCAAGAACCGGGATAACAACCCCCGGGGGAATCAGCGTAAAATCGTAACGCCTCCTCCTCAGAGAACCTCGCTTTAAAACAGGTTTTGTCCGTCAAAGAACACCGCAGACTTCCTTCACTAGC
>JAHFIZ010000035.1 GCA_023246145.1 Candidatus Uhrbacteria bacterium
GGATCCGGACCAATCCATGGCTCTTCCACGGTTCAATGTGGACGTCAGAGGAGCGCGCGCTGTGCGCGTATACCATGAGGATGTCAAAAAGTTTGATCACGGCATCAGGATCATCTCCTTTTGAGGCTTTTGCAATCATGGCCTCCACGTCTTCGCGTTTGGGAAGGTCTTTGGGATTTACAACAAGAGCCGGAGTTTTCTCCGGAGCTGCTTCTTTCACTGGGGTTTTTGCTTTCGGTATTTTTTTTCCGTCCTCCTCACCAGGCTTCACGCTCATACGTGCTCTATGATAGCGGATTTTAGCTCGCCCTCCCACGCAAGGTGTGCATGATTCCCCGCATCATAAAAGGGATGGAGTATACTTTGCACATTAAAAGATTATATTTTTTCATGCCTATGTCAGGAGCACAAAAGAACTCTAAAGGGTTCACCCTCATTGAGTTGTTGATCGTTATCGCGATCATCGTGGTTCTCGCGGCTGCCGTGTTCGTTGCATTGAACCCGGCCAAGCGTTTCCAGGATGCCCGTGACTCAAGACGTTCAGGTGACGTGGCGAGTATTGTGGAAGCATTGAAGACGGACCAGGTAGATAACGGCGGCACCTATGCTGCTACCGTTGCCGCGCTTACGGCGGGTACCAACTACCAGATTGGTACGGATGCTGCCGGTTGTACGGCAAGCTGTACGGCTGTAGTCACGGATGCCGCCTGTGTAGACCTCGCGTCTCTTGTGACGGATGGCTACCTTGGAAGCGTTCCTATGGATCCTTCCACGGGTACGGCCGCTCAGACGGATTACTATCTCTCCCGCGCTGCCACAGGTGTGGTAACCGTAGGAGCCTGTGATCCAGAGGGCGGTTCCGCGATCGTTGTTACGAGATAACAGATTGACGCAGATATAATAAGTTTGGCAGATTTTACGCAGATAAAAAGCTCGGCCGGAATGGTCGAGTTTTTTATAATCTGCGTAAAATCTGCTGTACTGTCTGAGATCTGCGTAAATCTGTAGACTATGCTAATCTACCTCTACTTATGAAGGAATTTTTCCTCTCCGGTGCTAGTAGTCAGCCGCTCCATATTGATTACCGTGCGGAATTGAATGACGAACAGTTTCAGGTGGTCACAGAAGGTGACGGCCCCTGTTTGGTTTTAGCAGGTGCGGGGAGTGGCAAGACGCGTGCCGTAACGTACCGAGTAGCTTGGCTGTTGGAGCACGGCGTTCCGGCAGATCGCATCTTGCTTCTGACGTTTACGAACAAGGCCGCGAAGGAAATGGTGGTGCGCGCAGAAACATTGTTGAAATCGTATCCGCAAGGGTTATGGGCCGGTACGTTTCACTCGGTGGCCAATCGACTACTGCGAATGTATGGCGATCGCACACCATTTGGAAGAAACTTTTCAATTCTCGATGAAGACGACGCCACGGATCTCATGAAGCTTTGCATTAAGGAACGCAAAGTGAAGATTACGGGCGAGCGTTTTCCCTCAGCCAACGTCATGAAGAACATCATGTCCTATTCGGTAAATGCCCGATTGCCCATTACAGAGATCATAGAAGACCGTCATCCGGCGCTCATGGCGTATATTGCTGACATTTTGGAAATTGCTAAAAAGTACGCCGCAGAAAAGGAGCGCCAGCAGACCATGGATTTTGACGATCTTTTAGTGAAGCTGCTCGAGCTGTTGAAAAATGATAATGATCTCCGCGAACAATTAGCCACGAAATTCGCCTACATTTTGGTCGATGAGTTTCAGGACACGAACATCATTCAGGCGGAATTGGTCGATCTTCTTTCAAGCGTGCATCGCAACCTTTTAGTCGTCGGGGACGACGCGCAGAGCATTTATTCTTTCCGCGCGGCCGAGATTAAGAACATTTTGGATTTCCCGGAGCATTACGAGGGGGCGAAGACGTTCAGGCTGCTCACCAATTATCGATCAACTCCGGAGATTCTCGCGGTAGCGAACGCTGTCATTAAAAATAATAAAGAACAATTCAAAAAAGACCTTGAAGCCGTGGTGAAGTCCGGCGATCTTCCGCTTTTGGTCCCCGCAGCGGACGAACGACAGGAAGCGCAGTACGTGACCGAGCAGATTCTTGAGCTCATTGAAGGTGGCACCAAGTTGAAACAGATCGCCGTGCTGTTCCGCGCCGCGTTTCATTCTCAGGCTCTGGAATTTGAGCTCATGAAGCGCAATATTCCGTACGAATATAGAGGCGGCATGAAATTCTTTGAGCGAGCGCACATTAAAGATGCCATTGCGCACTTGAGGCTCACGAGAAATGTGAAGGACGGCATGGCTTGGATTCGTGCTCTTCAGTTACAGCCAGGATTTGGTCTGGCTACCGCATCTAAAGCTGCGAGTTTCTTTGGCGAGCTTTCCGATATCGGCGCAGCATTATCGAGCACTCCACCTTTCTCCCCTAAAGTGATGATGGGCTGGAAAAAGACGGCAGATATTTTGGCCACCATGATGGCCGGCTATTCTCCCGCTGAGATGCTCCGTAATTTTGCCGGCAGTGACGGCTATAACGAATATCTTTCGGCCGAATATCCAAACGTTCGTGAGCGTAGGGAAGACTTGGAGCAATTTTCTGTCTTTGCAGAGCAGTATCAAGAGATCGGCCCGTTCCTAGACGCCATCGCCCTCACGGGCGATTTCGGCGTCCGCGTGGATGATCCGGCGTCCGTAGGGGCCGACGCCACTGTCGGCCCATATGATTCTACGGACGACAAATTAATCTTATCCACCATCCACCAAGCGAAAGGTTTGGAATGGGACAGCGTTTTCATTATCCATTTAGCCGAAGGTTCCTTCCCGCATCAGCGTTCTTACGGTGAAGAAGGCGGCATGGCCGAAGAGCGCCGCTTGTTCTACGTGGCAGCTACACGAGCACGTCGCCGTCTGTACTTCACATACCCCGTCACTTCCGGTTACGAACACATAGAAATCCGCCAGCCATCCCAATTTGTAAAAGAGATCCCGCGTGATGCCGTTGAAGAAGTCCGTCTCCGTACCTCAACTCCATCTTGGGCCCAGAACTCCTACGGCCGCGGCGACTACAACAAGCCTTACAACCGCCAGGTCACTCAAGACTTCGATGACGAGCCGACGATTGTTCTTGATAACCATGGGGAACGCATCAGCAAACCAATGCCAGGGAGCTTTTTGAGAAATATCGACGATTTGTAAATCTTAATATTAAGTATGTCGTCCATTCTTGAAGATTTGCAGATTGAAGCAACAAATCAGAACTCACCGGTCTCCGATCTTTTGAGAAAGGCAAAGATTGTTGCTGTTAAGTTAGGCTGCGCTGATTTTGAGAGTTGGATTGATAAGGAGCTAGGAGGGTATGACGCCAAGTCCGATCGCGAGCTTCCTCCCTATCGAGTTGTCAAAGGGGAACTTAAAGCATGGAATCCCTGTCATGGCTGGCAATTAGTTCATTTTGATGATGTTGAGACAGCCAATATTCTAAGCGAAAGAGGTATTGTTCAGCCCATTGGCGAGTTGGACGATTTGATAAAAGACTCGACAGACGGTGGACCATTTTATATTGGGTATAGTGCAGAAGCGCAAAAGATGATTACAGACGCAATTGGTTTTAAAACAGACGTAAAATTTATGATTGGCAGAAATGCCGCCATGGGTGTTTTAGAAGGAGCTAGAAATTTAATTTTAGATTGGGCTCTTAAACTAGATAAGGCGGGTGTACGGGGTGAGGGGTTTTCTTTTTCTAAAGCTGATCAGGAGAAGGTTCAAGAAAACGTAGTTTATAGAATTGAGCACATTCAAAATTTTTCAGGGACCTTAGGCGAAATTTCTGGACGACCTTCATTGGTAATTAATCAGTATAACTTTCCTAAAAAAGAAACCGAACAACTGATCGCTCAAATAGAAAGATATCTTCCAGAGGTCATCGTGGAACCAGAAAAAATAGAGGAAGTTAAGAGAATTACTGGTAATTTGAAAGCGGAGATAATTAACGAGGCTCCTCAAAAGTCAAAGGTTAACGAGCTGTTACTATCGTTGCGCTCTATCTTTGAAGGGGTAGCCGGAAATGTAATCGCTGAAGGTATCGTCGTGGGACTTACTAAAATTCTTGCAGGAGGCTAATTTGATTGCTGAGTAGATCGATATTTCGCTGACCGATGGTCCGGGTTTGGTTTTCAGGACTTTATATTTTATTGATATTTTTGATTGACAAAGCGAGCAGGCTTGATAGTATTCCCAGTCCGTCCGTTAATTGTTTGAACGTCAGACTCCTCTGACGTGACCGGCAACGAATGGATGTGATGAGGAGGGCGACATGTGGGACATTGTTCGCTCCGCTGCCCTTTTGGCGGCGGGAAGCATCATGTTTTCTGGCTGTGCGGAGAATTCGTCCGATGATCTGACCGGTAATGGTCTGGGTCTTGGAGAGTTCTTCGCCGGCGAGCAGTTCAACTCTTCTTTGGGCGCGGAGGCGTCCTTGGAGAGCGTCTGGATTCCGCGGGCCGATCCCTCGATCGGCCTGAACGGTGTCCACTACGAAGGTGAGCGTGTGGAGATGATCACCTGGGGTCCGCAGAACCTCGGCATCGATCCGATCGATGGGTCGTTCTGGATCGCGGATACTCCGGGTCGTCAGATCCTCCACACGGATCGTTCCGGCAACATCCTCAAGGCGTTCGACGTCTCGAAGGATGCGGTCGGTGCGGCTGCGGTGGCGGTCAACGGGGACGACATGGCGGTCATTTCGGTGGCCTCCATCCCCCCGAAGATCCTGCGCTATACCAAGGGCGGAGATCTTCTCCGTGTCTACGATTTGCCCCAGAAGTGGGAAGGGTCGATGACGGGTGTGGAGATCGACGAAACGGGCGGCATCACGCTCGAGCGTTCCGAGGGCTTCTACCGTCACCTCCTCTCTGAGGCGGATGGCGAATACGAGCTGACGGATCTCTCGGGACGGGTGTGGGCGGAGGGTCAGCCGTCTGTGTACGGCGATCTGAAGACCTCTCCGATCGACTCCCGGAACTTGGTCACGCTGCGGCGCTTCCTCGCGGAAGACGACGGCAAGACCTATGTGTACGCGGAAGAGTGGCGGGATGACGAATACGGGCGCGCCAACGTGGACGCGTATGTGCGGCGTTTCAACGCCGCGGGGGAGGAGGAGGCGATCGCACGTGTGCCACTCGCCTCGCGCTACACCTTCGTCGGCAACGGAGGCGTGCAGTATGACCCCGATACGGGTCAGGTGCTCGCGCTCATGACGGCGAAGGACGGGGCTTCCATCGAGCCGATCGAGTTCGTACCGGGGCTTGTGCCACTTCCGGATCTCGGCAAGCCCGCGGAAGATAGCGGAGAAGGGGAAGCGACGATCTCCGACGATGTATATACTCCGGTGACCTGTACGATCTCGAAGACGACCATCGGGGTCAACGGGGTGAACTACCTGTCCACGACCGTTTCGATTCCCGCGGCCAGGATCGCGAGCTCCAGTTCATGCACGTCCCGAACCATCCCCGGGTATCTCGCTCCATACGCGAGCACCGGCGGTTCGTTCAACAGCGTGCCGTATTCGTGGGGAGACTACGACACGGTCGACGGCTTCTGGGACTACATGTCTGCGTCCACGGTCTACTACGCGGGGGATGCAAACGATACGTTCACGAGTCCCACGAGTTGCGGACGCGGTGTCGACTGTTCCGGCTTCATCACGCGGGTTTGGGGGCGTACCACCAAACTCGGTACCTCGACCATTCCGGGCGTGGCTGCGTCGACGAGTTCTGCCTGGCAGGTCGGAGACGTGTACAATTATGAGAAAAGCCATGTCACCATGTACGGTGAAGTGGTCAGCTCTACTGTGTACCGGTGGATCGAGTCCACCGTCTACAACGACTACGATCGGGTGATCATGATCGATCACCCCATGTCGTTCTACGGTTCGAGCTACGTCCATCGGCGCTACAACTACGTCTGTCCCTAGGGGCAGCGGCTCGACTCTCGGGAATATCCCGGGAGTCGAGCAACCTTTTTCTATGATTAGTCAAAAACAAAAAATCGCAGTTTTAATTAGTGGGATAATTTTACTTATTTTCGGCGTGAGATTTTTGGCTGAATCAGGTATTTTTACTAAAGATCATTCACTAGTCGTCCGTCCTTCGTACATAAAGACCGTCTCAGTTGCTCGAGCGTCCGCTAATAAAGATGGAGTGCATTTCGGCGGAGAACTTCCCGAACAACAGCCTTGGGGGCCTCAAGGGTTTACCTTTGATAAGAATGGAGATCTTTGGATTGCGGATTCGGTTGCTCACAGAGCGATCAAAGTAGATGATAACGGAGAGATCATGCAGGTTATTGATGCGAGTAACGTAGCGAGGACGATTACTTACGCAGTTCCAGGAAATGACTGGATCGCTTTACTCGACATTTCAAACATTCCTCCCAAGATCCATTTCTATTCCTACGAAGGAGCGTTTCTCGCCTCGACCAATATCCCGGAAGGTTGGGCGGGTAGTGTTGCGGGAATGAGTACAGATTCTTCCGGAGATATCTTCGTAGAACAAAGCGGAGGTATCAATCGATATAGAATTAGTTTAGATGAGAAGTACCAAGGAACAATAGAAAGAGTCGCCTCCCTCTACTCCGAACAAGCACCGGAAGGCTTTACGGAGAATGGCGGGGCCATTCAGCCTATTGAAAGTGGTTTTACTATCGGCTCCTTTCATCTTCTTGAAATAGCGAAAGACGGTGCTACGTATTGGTACTCGGAAGAATATCGGAATAATGAAGATGGAACGCTTAGTGTGAATGTAGTTGTACGAAGATTCGGTAAGAGCGGAGATCTTGAAAGATACATGGTGATTCCTTTCAGCGATCGGTATACCTTCGTCGATGAGCAGGGAATCGTTATTTTTCCCGATGAACAAGAAGTCTGGTTCATGCTTACAAAGAAAGACGGGGTAGAGATAAAACAACTTGAATGGAGGAAGATTTATTAAAGAAAGAACCCGCCCACAGCTCAAGTTTTGGTTTTTTCGGGGTAGGGGGAGTAAACTGTTTGCACTATGGAACCCAAAAAAGATTACGGACTTTTTCATGTTGCGCAGAAGATACTCTTAAAGAAGGATGGTAAAATTTTGTTTTTAAAGATGTCTAATGGAAAATGGGATTTTCCAGGAGGAAGAATTGATAATGATGAATACACTTCGCCTCTGACTAGCGCATTGGCTCGAGAGATCAGAGAAGAGCTTGGCCAAGGAATCGTTTATAATCTTGGTCCTTTGGCCATGCAATTTAGACGGTATGTAGCGAATCGGGATATGTATGTGTTTATTACTGTATTTGAGGCCGCTTATGTGTCCGGTACCGAGACATTGTCATTTGAACACGTTGGGTCAGAATGGATTGATCCTGATACATTCTCCTTTGTTCCAGATGAATTTTGCAATGCTGAGGAATACGAGGCGGTGATGAATTACTTTGGTCGAAAATAGAATAGACAAATATATTATGGAACCCAAAAAAGACTACGCAGCTTTATCACTTGAAGCGCACGCTAAAAACCACGGAAAGTTTGCCATTACTTCTAAAATGCCTTTGGAGACTAAGGATGATCTTTCTATTGCTTATACCCCGGGGGTTGCCGCGCCATGCCTTGCTATTGCCGCTGATCCGGCAAAGGCGTACGAACTCACCATGAAGGGAAATGCGGTGGCGGTGGTGAGCGATGGAACCTCCGTGCTCGGACTAGGGGACATTGGGCCAATGGCTGGACTGCCGGTTATGGAAGGGAAAGCGGTGCTGTATAAAAAGTACGCGGACATTGACGCTGTGCCGATTGTCTTGGCTTCGAAAAATGTCGATGACATCGTCCAGGCTGTAAAAATGATTGCGCCTACGTTTGGTGGAATTCATTTGGAAGACATTGCCGCACCGGCCTGTTTTGAGATAGAGCGACAATTAACCGAAGCCTTGGACATCCCCGTCATGCATGATGACCAGCACGCTACGGCCATTGTGGTGCTCGCCGGACTTCTCAATGCTTTGAAAGTTGTAGGGAAGAGCATTGATGAAGTGAAGGTGGTGGTGAATGGTTCTGGCGCGGCCGGGATGGCCATTAGTTTATTGTTGCTGGATGCTGGATGCGTGATGCTGGATGTTGTTGATTCCGTTGGCATCATTGCGCTCGGCCGAGAGAGAATGAATAGTGAAAAAGACAGGCTCGCCCAAATTATTAATCCGGCAGGGAAGACGGGAACGCTGGCTGAAGCCATGGTAGGGACGGATGTGTTTATTGGTGTGAGCCGACCCGGCCTCGTTAACCAAGACATGGTGAAGTCGATGAACCCCCAAGCAATTATTTTTGCACTCGCCAACCCTACGCCGGAAATTATGCCGGAAGAAGCTTTTGCTGCTGGCGCGGGAGTTATTGCCACCGGCCGTTCTGATTATCCCAACCAAGTAAATAACGTGCTCGTCTATCCGGGGCTTTTTCGAGGTTTACTCGACGCTCGAGCGAGAGCGTTGACCTCAAAAATGAAGCTCGCCGCTGCTAATGCGCTCGCTTCCACCATTCCTGAACCGACCAAAGATTCAATCCTGCCTTCTATTCTTGAATCTAATCCCGCAGAAGCCATCAGGAAGGCCGTTCTTGCGGCCATGTAAGAGAGGAGAAAAAAGAGGTGTATACTGTAGGGTATCTTGAATGGGGGAGCCTTATGATGCACCGTAGGTATCGCACCGGTCGCCGCCGTAAAAGCAATTCTGCTTTGAAAAATATCTTTTCGCTTTTTGTATTTGGCACGCTTGGCGCGGGCATGATGTATGGCGGCGTGACGTGGTTTAGATCGCATTCCAAAGTGGCGGACGTGGGAGATCAGGTGGCGGTGGCGTCAAAAAGTATTTCAGATGCTATCGCGCCAGCAAGCGTGAGCGCTGCCGCGCTTCCTGACCGTGCAAATCTTGTGTCCGCATTTGATGGACAGGTGACAGGCGTCATTAATAGAGTGAAGGCGGAAAAAACTGCGAACTACCACGTGCTCGCTTACCTGCCGGGAGTAAATGACGGCCTAGAAGAATACACCGCGTGGCTTTTGAAGGATGGTTTGGCTGACGTAAAGGAAATGGGACAGCTAAGCCCGAGAGCGGACGGGAGCTGGATGCTGGACTTTACGGCAGACCCTATTAGTGGTATTTCTGACGCCGCCCTCTATAAGACGGTGGTCATCATGAAAGAGCTAAAAACGGGAGGCAGCGCGCCTTCCGGAGTGAAGATGGCCGAAGCGACATTTTAACTGCTATGAAAGTGACGGTGATGGGTGCGGGCTGGGTGGGAATTGTTTCTGCCGCCGCCTTCGCTAGGTTTGGCCACGAGGTAGTCTGTACGGACATTCGTGATGAGAGGATTGTCGCCCTGAACAGTGGCGATTTGCCGTTTTTTGAGCCTGGACTTTTTGAGCTTGTAGCCGAAGGGTTAGCGAGCGGAAGGCTGCAATTCTCTCTTGGAACCGACGAGACAATCCGGGAGGCGGACGTAGTCATGTGCGCAGTAGGCACCCCGCCTACCGCCAATGGTTCAGCGGACCTCTCGGCAGTCTTTGAATGCGCTCGCCAGTTTGGCCGAGCCAGCGTGAAGAAGAGCGTCTTTGTTATCAAATCGACCGTACCTGCGGGAACAGCTCAACGTTGTAAGGAGATCATCGAAGAAGAGCAGCGTTTGCGCCAGACCAATCTTTCGTTTTCTGTTGCGTCGAATCCTGAGTTCCTTGCTGAGGGAAACGCGGTACGCGATGCATTGACACCTGAGCGTGTGGTGGTGGGCTGCGATAGCGAAAGATATTTCAACTTCTTTGAAGAACTGTACGCGCCTTTGATTGCTCAAAATATTCCGGTGGTCTTCATGAGCGTGGCGAGTTCTGAGCTTACCAAGTATGCAGCGAACGCATTTCTCGCTACCAAATTAAGTTTCATCAATGAGATCGCGAACTACGCAGAAATTGTCGGCGCGGATCCGCGTGAAGTAGTGAAAGGGATCGGTCTCGATTCGCGTATTGGCCCAAAGTTTTTGCGCCCGGGCGTGGGTTACGGCGGAAGCTGTTTCCCTAAGGACGTGCGTGCATTGATCGCGAGCGGAAATGAAGCAGGATACCGTTTTAGAATTCTTCCAGAAGTTGATCGCGTGAACACCTTCCAGCGAGTCCGGTATTACGAGAAGCTTTCCGGCGCACTTGGCGGCGTGAAGGGGAGGAGGATTGTGATTTGGGGGCTTTCCTACAAGCCGGAGACAGACGATATCCGCGAATCTCCCGCACTCTATTTCATTGATCGCCTGCAACAGGAGGGGGCGGACATTGTGGCCTATGACCCCCGCGTGAAGGAATCTATCCACAGCGTCTTTCCGGCGCTCGCATTAGCTCCAAGCGCTGAAGAATCGCTGAAAGGCGCGGACGCACTCGTCCTTCTCACAGAATGGGAGGAATTTTCCAAGCTAACCGTAGCGGAGATTCGTGCAAAAATGCTCGGTTCGGTGATCGTAGACGGCAGGGGAGTTTGGAAGGAAATCCAAAATGGACTGATCACCTAAATTTTTTCTCAAGGAATTTTTCAAACAAGGTTTTGACATACACGGCCATTGCCCATACGTTACTGGCATATTTTATTCTTGTATCACGTATGAAAATAGCTCGTTTCGTTTTAGGACTCGTTCTCTTATC
>JAHFIZ010000036.1 GCA_023246145.1 Candidatus Uhrbacteria bacterium
GAATTTGGCCGTCACTGCGGACATTGACAACGGCATCACGACTGGTACGGCTGTTGCTGCTACCTTTGATATCAGCGGCATGACGGAAGAGGATGCAAACGGAGACTCCCTTGCTTCTTCTGACATCGTTCCTGGCACGGACATCACTGGTTATAACCAGGTTGCTCGCGCAGCTTCTTTGAGCTTTGCTCTCTCAAGCACGCCATCAAGTGTAACTACGGTTGACGGTACCCAGAACGTTGCAGTTATTGGCTTCACGGCTACGGCTGGTGATGCTTCTGACGTAACGGTAACGGACTTCATCTTGAGTGCATTCGGTGACGACAACACGAACGCTTCCGAAACGCTCGGTGGTGAAACGAACTCTGATATCAACGACTACGTTGAATCTTGCTCGCTTTACGATGACACCACGCTTTTGGCAGGTCCTGAAGCTCCAGCTTCAAACGGTGAAACCATCCGGTTTGACACCATCAACTGGACGCTTAGCGCTGGATCAGTACGTCAGATGACGGTAAAGTGTAACTTTGCCAACACTTCTGCTACTGGTGTTCCAACCTTCGCCTTTGACATCGAAGATGCTTCTACGGATGTAGTAGCTGAAGATGAATCAGGTGATACGTTCACGGTTACGGGCAGCGATCTTAACGGAACGCTCCCTACGGGTGCTGGTACGCGCGCAGTGACCTTGAACAATTCAGGCTCATTGGCGATCGCTGTTGGCTCTGATACCCCAAGTGCAGACTTCGTGCTTACGGGAACCAACCTGAACCAGGTTGCTACTTACCGTTTCACGGCTTCTAACGAATCGTTCAACGTTCAGACTTTGACCTTCTCTGAAGAGCAGGCTGAGGACGACGCAAACGGTACGGGTGTTACGACTGATAGCAACGAATCAACATACGCTAACAACATCTCTCTCGTGACCCTCACCTATCCTAAGGCTGATGGCACCACGGGTACGGCTACCACAGGTATGGGCGGTACAACGGGCAATGAGGCTAAGTTCTCAGGCCTTACTATGTACGTCCCAGTAGGTACGCCTAAGGATGTAAAGGTATACGTTAACGTTCCTTCTACTGACCGTGATTCCGGTGGCTCTGCCACGTCTAACGAAAAGATCCGTATGGGTCTCTTCTCTGACGCTTCCGGCAACGACAACTACAAAGCTGTTGGTGCAGGATCCGGCTACACGCTCTCAGATACAGATTCTGATGGTTCAGGTACGGACCTCACAGCAATTGGTAACGATCCTACTTCAACGGACGGTGTAGCCACCTTCGTTGTAAAGGAAACCAAGCCTACGATTTCGCTCAGCTCTGCATCACCTTCTGGTAGTGCGGTGGTTGGTCGTTCTGAGGTCTTGCGCTTCAACGTTGCTGCTTCTGCAAACGAAGACGTAGTGTTGAACTCACTCACCTTCAAGATCAACACCACGGACAACGATACAACCGCTGGTGCAGCTTGGAACGAGTGTGATACTTCTCCAGCTGGAACAGAAACCACTCCAGCAGACTTTGACCTCTATAACTTGACGGATGACGGTACAACCACAACGTTGGACCTCTCCTCAAGCTCTACGTCAAACACGTCTCTCGCTATGATGTCTGGTGCTAGTGCAAACAGCCCATGGACGCTCTTGAGCTCTACGGGTGCAATTTGTACGACCTCCGATGACATCATGGCCTACGCTCACTTGACGCTTCCTACTTCGGAAATCATTCCGAAGGGAACCACCAAGACGTTTGCTTTGTACATGGATACGACCGGTGCAAGCTCTAGCGCTGACGATAGCGTCCGCGTAGATCTTCCTACTGATCCTATCGCAAGCTCTTACATCACGGTTGCTGACGCTTCGGCTGACGCAGCTCTTACATCAACAACAACTACGTTGAACGTTGATGCAGGTACTTCATTCGCAGTTGGTGACGTAATCGTCTTCGACTCCGGTGATAACGGTGTAGGTGCAACTGATGAGCGCATGCTTATCACGGGTATCAGCACGAACGCCCTCACGGTGGTTCGCGGCTACTTGAACACGCTTCCTACGATCTCCGCATCTGTAGGTACGAGCGATGACATCTATCGCCTCCCTGGCTCACTTGCCTGGAAGGATGACGGTGTTGCCGGTCTTACGTCATCTGTTGCCGGAAACGGTACTCAGGACGATTACTGGGGTTCATACCTGGTTGATAACTTGACGGTTAACGGTGGAACGCTCGTCTTCTAAGAGTTAGAAGCTAGCCTCCATCCTGACTTTCAGGGTAAGACGCCAAACCCGCCCGCAAGGGCGGGTTTTGGTTTGGGTCGAATATGTGGGTAACTTTTTCTGTGGTTATGTAGTTTTGATATCCTTACACCGATTTAACTGCGCTAATTTTAAACACTTTTATGTATTCAGAGAGACTTTCTTCCTTGTCCCTAGCGCTACGCGTGGGGGCCATTGCGGTAGCGGTAGGTCTGTCCTTCATCTTTGGACAACAGGCCTTTGCCGCAAACACCGTCAGTTCCGCTACGTACCTTGATACGAATACGAATGGAACCGTGGAAACCATCCGCTGGACCATGGACGAAAACGTCACAGCGTGTGCCTTTGAATCCGGCGATTGGTCGGTGAGCGCGGCAGGAACCATAGGTGTGACGGCAGTTACGGCACTTTCTTGTACTGGCTCTGACGCTATTTTGAACATTACGGTTACAACTACGTCTAACGTCACGGGCGGTGCTGTGAACCCGTCCCTTAGTTACGCTAACGCCGGTACGGCCGGCAGTGTTACGCTGACCTCTGGAGCTATGACCGCAAAAGTAGCTCAGGCCAGCACAGACGCCGCTGCTCCGGTTATCGTGAGCGTTTCTCCTACGGTGAATGATGTAGGTGTGGGAAGGAATGCAAACATCACCATGACTTTTTCTGAACCCATGGATACCACTTTTGCGGAAGGCACTGAATTTGCGGTAACGCCTGATCCAGGAGCGTTCTCTACGGCGTTTACGGTGGGCAATACAGTAGTTACTATTACCGCTCCGCTTCTTGACTGTGGAACAACGTACGCAGTTGATGCTGACTCTAATGCGGTTGACGCCTCTGCGGGTACACCGACAGATATCGGTACAGGTGGTCCGGTAGATGGGACATGGTCCTTTGACACCGTGAGCTGCGGTTCCTCCTCTTCATCGGGCGAACGGCCAAGTAATATCACGGTGACATACAATGGCGCGTCTTGCAGCACTGTGGGAGCGCAGTCTTTCTCTCTTGCTGGAAGCAGCGTTGAGGAATATGTAGTAGCAGATAATGAATTTTTGACCGGGGCAGAATGGGCTCCATTTGCTTCCGCTATTACCGCACAACTTGATACGGATGCCTCCATGGCATATTTCATCTTCAGAAGCGCTGACATGAATACGAGCAACGCATTTAGCGTTTCCCTTCAGAAGTGGTCTACCGCTTGCGCATCTTCGGATGACGAGGAAGCCACCCCTCCGCCAGCTGATGATGAAAATGACAACAACAGCGGAACAGTAGTTCCGGTTCCAGGCGTATCGCCGGGAGACGTCATTCGCTCCTCTTCCTCGGATGCCGTGTACTACGTTACGGAAGACTACGGCCGTTACGTCTTCATGAACTCTCACATCTTCTTCACCTGGTATGACTCCTTTGCGAGTGTGAAGTTGGTGAGTGACGCTACGCTCTCCGCACTTCCTCTCCGGGGCCTCATGCTTCCTAAGGCGGGCGTTGTGCTTATCAAGATTCAATCAGATAACCGCGTATACGTCCTTGAGCAGGGAACTGATCTGCTCGTGCCAAGACTCCGCGCCTTGCCAGATGAGGCCACCGCGCAGAAAAACTTTGGAAACGTTTGGGCTAGATACGTGATTGATGTAGAGCCTACGTTCTTCACGAAGTTTGAGAAGGGTGTGGCGGTGCCAAAGGGTTTTGATCTGAATGTCTCCCACTCCATGATGAAGTATCGAGATTCACTCTAAGAATGAGACAAAGACCCGCCCCGAGAAACGGGGCGGGTCTTGCGTTTTAGAGCCATTTTTACTATGATTTGTGCCATATGACTATGACTCGCGGAAAGATAATTGGGGCCATTATTACCGTTATTTTGGTTATTTTGGCGGTGTACGGCGTGTGGTATTTCACCTCTGCACAAGACGGAAAATACGAGGGATTGGTAACGCATCTTGATGCGCAGATGGATGACAATACCAGAGCCTTTCTTACCCAGCGCCTGAACACTACGGAGGCGGCTATTGCTGCGGAAAAACAAAAAGGGCAAGATGTGGATTTGAACCTCTATCTCTCCGTTGCTTCTGACGCCTACTCGCTCGGAGATTTGGTAACCTCTCGTGAAGCGCTTGAGTCGCAGCTAAAGGGAAATCCGGCGCATTACGCAGCGTGGAATACGTACGGTACGGTGCTTGAGTCTATGCGTGATTATGACAAGGCACTTGAGGCGTATAAGAAGGCCATTGATCTCGGCGCCAAGTCTGAAGAGTTCTATCGCGATTATATTAATCTGCTCCAAGCACAGTATCCAGAAGAAAAAGATGAGGTAAAACGGATTCTTGACCTCAGCTTAACGGAGAAGGGCCAAAGTTCCTGGAACATGGTTCAGCTCGCGCGTTGGTACGTGGCAAACGGGGACTGCGCCGCAGCCTTTGATCATTACAAGGTAGCTGAATCACTTGCTCCAGCGAATACGGAGATTGTGGCTGAGCTTGCGGATGCCAAGAAGACGTGCAAATAAAGGTATACTCTCCCCGTATGCGTTTTTTTTGGAGGATTCAAGCGCTCGGCCTGTTGTTTAGTGCAGGTTTATTTCCCTCTCTTCAAGCCTACGCTCGGACACCAAATGACACCTTTTTTGGTGATCAGTGGTATTTGAGTAAGATTTCAGCGCCCCTTGCTTGGGAGACTACGGTAGGAAGAAAAAGCGTGGTAGTGGCAGTGCTTGATACGGGAGTGGATTTCAATCAGCCGGATTTAAAGAAGAATCTTTGGACAAATCCTAAGGAAATTCCGGCTAACGGTGTGGATGATGATAGGAATGGTTATGTGGATGACGTCCACGGCTGGGATTTTGTGAATGATGATGCCATTCCTTCCCCTGATGTTATTCCGGGAGACGTGGATAGCGGCGCGCCTTCGCACGGCACGTTTGTGGCTGGTGTCATAGGTGCGGAAACGGATAATGCTTCAGGTTATGCGGGGATAGACTGGCAGGCTAATATCATGCCCATCCGTATTTTAAATGAAGAGGGTTCCGGTACAGAGGATGCGGCAGCTAAAGCTATAGACTACGCCAGAAAAAATGGCGCTCGCGTGATTAATCTCAGTTTTGCCGGTGATAGTGCGGGAACAGTTTTTAGAAGTGCCGTGCAGCGCGCTTATGAAGCTGGGGTAGTTATCGTAGCTGCACTCGGAAACGGGGCGCGTGATGTAAATATTGAGCCGGTGTACCCGGCGTGTTTGCGTGGAACGGATGCGGACTGGGTGATAGGCGTCACGGCCACGGATGAGCAGGACGGGGAACCTTCATTCACCAATTACGGTTCGGATTGTGCGGATCTTTCTGCCCCCGGCGTAGGAATTCCTGGCCTCAAGTATGACGGCGGAGACGGTGCTACGCTCATAGGGGATCAGGGCGCGTGGGACGGTACGTCTGCGGCGAGCCCCATGGTGGCCGGCGCTGCAGCGCTCATATTAGCGCAATATCCTACTCTTTCTGCCGGGCAGGTTCGCACGGCACTGAAACTTTCCGTTGATCCTATCAAGGAAATGCTCTCTTCTCGCGGCTCACTCGGCGTGGGTCGATTGAACATTGCGCAGGCTTTGGTTGTGGCCTCCACATTAGTTGGAGAGGGAGGGGGACCAGTCCCCACGGATACCACCACGCCGCCGGACGATCATTTCACAGAGAATGCACATTTCTCATTCATTGCACTTGGTGCAAATCCTGGGGACGAACCGCGCGTGAATGTGTACCGGGCAGATGGGGGAGCGTACTCCAGCTTCCTTGCTTACGGCGCAACGTTTAAAGGCGGCATAAGTTTGGCTACCGGAGATTTTGATGATGATGCCGTGCCTGAGGTGGTTACGGGCGCCGGCGCCGGCGGTGGTCCGCACGTACGCGTGTTCTCTGCGGACGGCACCGTGCTCCACCAATTTTTTCCGTATGACATGGCTTCCCGCAAAGGTGTGAACGTAGCCGTGGGAGACGCGGACGGAGATGGCGTGCAGGATATTGTGACGGCAGTGGGCGCTGGCGTGAGTAACGATGTAATTATTTTTGACGAGAGTGGTAAAGAGAAATCGCGCTTCACCGTAAAAGATTTCGCACCCGGAACGCCGCTGAATGTTGCGGTAGGAGATGTGGATGATGATTTTGAACCTGAAGTGGTAGTCTCTGCCAAGAGCGGAGAGCCGCGGGTGTCCATTTATCAGCATGACGGCACGCCGCTCGTCAGCTTCTTGGCATACGGAGCTACTATGACCGCGGGACTGTCTTTGTCCTTAGGGGATTTTGACGGAGATAGCCGAGATGAAATAATCACGGCGCCAAACGCCGGCAGCCAGCACATCCGGATCTTTAATAAGATAGGCGCTTTGTGGGGACAGTTTTTTGCGGAACCGCAAACCGTGAGCGGCGGGGCCCGAGTTTCTGTTACGGATATTGATGTGGATGGGGTAAAAGATGTGGTAGTGATTCCGGCATTCCACGGCGGGGATGTACGCGTTTTTTCAGCTAAAGGAACACTCTTAAAGACAGTCGGTACGGGTCTGGTCCCCGCAAGGGGAGCAAATCTGTCCGCGTGGTAATTATTTTATGGATAAAAAAAATGTTCTTGTCACCGGCGGTGCGGGCTTTCTGGGCTCATTTCTGTGCGAGTCATTGCTCAAAGAAGGCAATCACGTTATTTGCATAGATAATTTCTCTACCGGGCACGTGAGAAATATTGAATCACTTTTGCGTAATCCGGATTTTCAATTCTTGAAACTGGATATTACAGAACCCATCAATCTCGAGTCCTTTCCCGAGCTCGAACCCTTTAAGGTAAAATTTTTGGGCGTACAGGAGATTTACCACTTGGCTTTGCCAACTGCGGTGAAAGGTTTTGACGAATTCCGCATGCAGGCACTCCTCACCAATTCTCTCGGCACAAAAAATGTTTTGGATCTGGCTGCAAAATATAAATCTCGCGCGGTATTATCCTCCTCCGCTACGGTGTACGGAGAGCGCCAGCCTGGCCACACGGACGGCGTGGAAGAGACGGAGTTCGGCACACTGGACCATCTGAACCCGCGTGCCTGCTTTAATGAAGGCAAGCGTTTTGCGGAGACCATGTTTGCTACCTACGCAGATATCTATAAGCTGGATTTGAAAATTGCCCGCATCTTCCGTACCTATGGTCCGCGCATGCCGCTCTTCCATGGACACCAGATTCCAGATTTTGTTTTGAATGCCTTAGAGGGAAAAGAAATCACCATCATGGGGGATGACAAATCCATTACTTCTCTTTCTTATGTGACGGACATTGCAGACGGTCTGATCCGTCTTATGCGCGCTCCGGCAGGGATTGGTCCTGTGAACCTCGGAAGTGATGAGGCTATCACTATTGGTGAAGTGGCGGCAGCTATCATGAAGATTACGGAAAAGCAGGTGGAGATTGCCTATGAAGCGCAACCGCCGTACATGATGAATCTTGGCCTGCCGTCGCTTGCTAAGGCGCGGGAGAAACTCGGTTGGATTCCACTTGTACGCTTGGAGGACGGTCTGAAGAAGACGGTAGACTATATCCGCGCTAATAAGCTTCTGTTGACGAGCGGGGAGGGGGAAGTGTAGGGAGAAGGAGTGGTAAAAGGGGTAGGAAGGGGTAAGGGGGTATTACTAACGCCAGAAATCAGGTACTGTCTGCCGCGTGACTCATAACCCCCTCCTACCTCCTCTACCCCATCTACCCCCGCGAACCTATGAAGATCATCGCTGTTATCGCTGCCTATAATGAGGAGAGCCGCATTGCTGGTTCTATTTTGGATGCATTGCCCTACGTGGATGCGGTGGTGGTAGTGGATGATGGTGGGAGGGATAAGACAGCGGAAGCGGCTCATGCGGCGGGTGCCTATGTGCTCCGGCATATTGTGAACCGCGGGCAGGGAGCGGCTTTGCAGACAGGAACCACGTATGCGCTTCAGAATCTGGGAGCAGATGTCATTGTGCACTTTGACGCGGACGGCCAGATGAAGGGCAGTGAAATTCCCATGATGGTCGAACCTATCGCGAACGGAGAAGTGGACGTAGTTCTGGGCTCACGATTTTTAGGAAAGAAGGCAGAGAACATGCCCACTCTTCGCCGCATCATGATCAGACTGGGCGTACTTTTCACTATCTCTCTTTCCGGCATTAAGGTCACGGACACGCATAACGGCTTCCGCGCGCTTTCGCGGAAGGCGGCAGAGCAGATCCACATTACGCTTGACCGCATGGCGCACGCGTCTGAAATTTTAGATCTTATTACCGCAAAACGTCTGCGCTACGTAGAGCGTCCGGTAACCATTTTTTATTCCGCTGAGACACTTGCCAAGGGGCAGAGCACGCTGAAAGCAGTAGCTACGGCTAAGGACATCTTAAAAAAGAAAATGTTCGGCGAATAATATGGTCTTCCAAATTCTTCTCACCCTTTTCGCCCTCTTCGCGATTATTAAGACCATCGGCCAGTATCGCCGCTCTCAGGTTTCAAAATATTGGCTCGTAGTGTTTACACTGTTGTGGGCCGCAGTGGTTCTGGTGACGGCTATTCCGCATCTCTCAGACATGCTGGCCGGATACGTGGGCATTGGCCGCGGTGCCGATCTTATTTTGTACTGCGCGGTAGTGGTGCTCACCTACGCGGTTTATAGATCCATCGTACGAGATCAAAAATTGTCGGCGGAGATGACTTCGCTCGTGAGGGCTGTGGCTATCAATCAGGCTCAGGCGCCTGAAACGGAAAAGAATATATAACTATGCGCATCGCCGTTGTCTCCCCGGTTTTTCCGCCATATAAAGGAGGCATAGGTGCGGTGGCCGCGCAAGACGCGCGTCTTTTGCGTTTACGCGGCGTGGACGTAATGGCGTTCTCTCCAGCCTACAAGAATGAGGAGCCAGAGGAGCACGTCACTCGCCTGAAGCCATGGTTTGCTTTTGGGAATGCCGCCATCACGCCGTCTCTTTTTTGGCAGCTGAAAGAGTCTGATCTCATTCACCTCCATTACCCATGTTACGGCATGGATATTTTTGCCGCTGCCGCTGCCGTCATTTGGCGCAAACCGCTGTTTGTCACGTATCACATGAAGACGTACGCCCGTGATTGGCGAAACGTCATCTTTGTTCTTCACCGCCTGCTGATTGAGCCGGTGATACTTTTCTGCGCTAAAAAAGTGGCGGTGAGCACATTAGATTACGCAGCGGCAGCCAAGCTTCGGCACAAGCAGCTGTTTGAGCTTCCTTTTGGCGTGAATGTAAAACGGTTTTCTCCAAGGGTGAATGAGGAGCAGAGAAAGAAATATGCACTTCCGGAGGGCGCCACCACCCTGATCTTTGTAGGAGGACTAGATAAGGCGCATTACTTTAAGGGATTGGATGTGCTTTTACGCGCGCTTTCTTTTTGTGCCAGAAATACAAAAGTTCGTTTGCTCGTGGTAGGTGACGGCGGGGAGAGAAAGAGTTTTGAGGAACAAGCAAGAACCCTAGGCGTGCATGAGCTGGTGCAGTTTTTGGGCAATGTCTCTCCGGAAGATTTGCCTGACGTTTATCGCGCCGCTGACGTACACGTCTTGCCTTCTCTTGACCGTGGGGAAGCATACGGACTGGTAACTCTTGAGGCGGGCGCGAGCGGACTACCCTCCATAGTAAGCAATTTGCCCGGCATGCGCATGCTGGTGGACCCTAAGGTCACGGGAGAGCGCATCAGCGTAGGGGATGCTCGGGCTTTGGCCAGGCTTATTGATGACGCTGTAGAGCATGGAGAAAAATGGCGGGCCATGGGCCAGGCAGCCCGGGAACGGGTAGTTCAGGGATTTGATGAAGAAAAGGTTGCGGACCGCCTGCTTGAGGCGTATAAAGGTTTGGTTCTATGAAGATTGGCATTATTACGAATCTCTACCCGCCAAACGCGCGTGGGGGAGCGGAAACGGTTATTGTCCGTACGGTGGGTGAGCTCATGGCTTTAGGCCACGATGTTTTTGTGGTCACCGGACAGCGCCGGAGAGACGGGAAGGGCATCATGCTTGATCGTTCAAGCACGGAGCGTATTTACCGTTTTTTTCCTAAGAACATTTATTTTACTTTAGACGATTATAAGTATCCGTGGTTTGTCCGTTTGTTCTGGCATGTTATTGATGCTTTTTCTTCCTATAGCGCGGATGTCGTTTCTACTATTCTTGCCAAAGAGCAGCCGGACGTGGTCATCACCCATAATTTGAAAGGCATT
>JAHFIZ010000037.1 GCA_023246145.1 Candidatus Uhrbacteria bacterium
AGGCAAGCCGTCCATCGCCGGCGACGTGCCGAACGGTGACTTGTCGCTCATGCCGCCCGTGGGCATGCTCGCAGACGTTGCACCGACGTTTTTGGCCATCTTAGGCATTCCCCAGCCTCCGGATATGACCGGTACGCCATTGCTGTAATTTTTTTCACGTCGCATTTTGAAGGTATAAGACCCTGAGGCGACCGCCGAAGGGTCTAGCGAGCGGGGATTGGAATGGACGCTCTAGATCCTTCGCCTGCGCTCAGGATCGGGACGAGCCATCGGGAGCATGAATTATGGAAATCAAAGATCCCATCATCAAATCCGCTGTAGAAAAACTTTCTCGCGCTGTCCCGCGAGCGCTTTTGGTGGGCGGCTATGTTCGCGATGTGCTGCTCGGGCTTGATCCCAAGGATGCGGACATTGAAGTGTATGGTGTAAACGCGGACGCACTGGTCCCAATGGTGGAAGAGTTGTTCGGTCGCGCTGACGTACAGGGGGAATCTTTTGGCGTGCTCAAAGTGAGACTCGAGAGCGGCCACGAGCTCGACATTTCGCTGCCACGCAGGGAGTCGAACACCGGGAAGGGACATAAAGACTTTTTTATAGACAGTGACCCGTCCATGGCCGTGGAAGAAGCGCTGCGTCGGCGCGATTTCACGGTGAACGCTATAGCTTACGATTTGCTGAAGGAAGAAGTTATCGATCCTTTTCACGGACAGGAAGATCTGAAGGCCAAAGTGCTGAGGGTAGTAGATGAGAAAACATTTCAAGATGATCCGTTGCGCGTTTTCCGGGCCGTGCAGTTTGCCGCACGCCTCGAATTTTCGATCGACAAGCAAAGTTTTATCTTGATGCGCGAAATGGTTGATCGCGGTGATCTCGACCACTTGTCCAAGGAACGCGTTACGGATGAATGGAAAAAGCTCTTGTTGAAAGCGGAGAAACCCTCCATAGGTTTTGAGCTCATGCGGAACCTCGGAATTATCGAACGCTACTACTCGGAACTTGAGGCACTCATCGGTGTCCCTCAAGAACCGGAATGGCATCCGGAAGGAGATGTATGGGTTCATACGCTGTTTGCCATAGATGCCGCGGCTTCACTCGAACCTCGTACGCTCGCCACTATGCTTGGCGCGGTCTGTCATGACCTTGGAAAACCTGCGGCTACCAAGCAGATTGAAGGACGTTGGCGAGCCTTCGGCCATGAGGAGCTCGGCGCAGTGCCCACAAAGACTTTCTGCCGGCATTTCATTTTTGGGGGCGATATCGAAAAGTCTGTTGTCGCAATCACGCTCGATCATTTGAAACCGTCAGCGCTCTATAGAAATTTCCATAAAGGCGAAATGACGGAAGAGCAGTATGCAAATGCCGTGCGGCGATTGCTGAAACGCCTCCGCGGAGTATCGCTTGAAACATTTCTGGCCGTGACGGAAGCGGACGTGCGGGGGAGGGGGATTACCAAGGAAACGGGGGATTACCCAGAAGGAAAATTCTTACGGGACATTGTTCGCCGCTACGGCCTGGAAGATGCGGCCAAGGAATTTCTCCTCACGGGCCAGGAACTCATGAACGAATTTGGCCTGAAGGAAGGCCGCGAGCTCGGCGATCTCATAGAAAAGATTGAGAAGGCGCGGGATGAAGGGAAGATTTCTACGAAAGAAGAGGCGAGAGAGTTTGTAAAAGGGACCCTTTCGCACTGACCTCCCCTGGCCCCTCCGTACCCGGAGGGGTAGAACACATCAGTAACCGATCCAGAGACCGGCGAAGGATCTATAAAATTCCACTGCACTCTATAGACCCTTCGTTGTCACTCAGGGTCTATAAGATGCCTTCGAACGAACTACCTGACGTGCAACACCTCCCACGATAGGGGGAGGACGGGAGGGGCTACTCGTCGAGGTGGGAAAGAGCGATGTCGGGATGACAGAGGGGAGTGATCATGTATAATGAACCCAATTTATTGGCTTAACATGTAACTATGGATCCACAAGTACCTCAGCCAACCGCACCCGTTCCCATGCCTGCACAATTTGGTGAGCGTACTAGTCACGCCCCCATGATTGCTGCTCTGCTTGGCCTTCTGCTTATTGCGGAAACCGTTTTCTTGGTTTGGGGAACAACGCAATTTTTCATGGTAAAAGAGGAGATTCAGAAGGTGAAGGATGAGAAAGCTGCGCTTATTGTTGCGCAGGAAAAAGCGATTGCCGATGTGAAGGCAGCGCTTACTCCGGCCTTCTACACCACCTCGGCCCCAAAAAGTCAGCTGATCATGGTTGATCGAGAAACGGGTGCAGAGACGGTGCTGTATGAGGTTCAAGCGGGAGGAATAGATATCGTGGCCGTGCCACAGGTGGGTTACGAAGGTATTATCTATCTTGGAGCGAGGGGTGAAGGGGATATGCCGTCACTCGGCCTCTTTGCTTTTGATGTAGCGAAGAAAGAGGAGATTACTCTCCCTGTGAATACTCAACTGCCGCTCGTAAAGGATGCGATTGCTGTTTCTCCGGATCAGACTCGCCTGGCAGCCGTGTACTACAATGAGGCCGGCATAAATGAAACTTCACGAGAAATCGTAGTCTGGGATCTGAAGACAGGTACTAAGAAAGTAATTGGAAAAATTGATCCTGGCCAGTACTTTTCACGCTTCTCCGGAGAGAATACCTTTGCTGGTGCGGACGGGTACAGCGTGTCCTGGACCAATAACAATACCGTGGCAACTGAAGTGTTTAAGGACGGCACTGATCCAAAAGCCGCAGAGAAAGTTTCTATCGGCGTTTCACAGTATTCCGCAAACTAATCCGCATGGTACTTTCGGAAAAAATAGTAAGGACTTTAAAAACACTCCGTCGCCATTATCCTGGCGGCGGGGTGCTTGAAATTGGTGACCCGTTTGCCATGGTGGTGGCTGTTTTGCTTTCCGCGAGAACAAAGGACGAACAGGTTTTGAAAGCGCTCGGAAGACTCTTTCAGAAATATCCCACGCCTACCAAGATGGCTAAGGCGCGTGTCGAGAATATCGAAAAGCTCATTTCCAACATCGGGTTGTATAAATCAAAGGCGAAGTACATCAGAGGATTATCTGAGAAGCTCGTCGAAGAATACGCTGGAGTAGTACCGGATACGATCGACGGCCTGGTGACGCTGCCTGGAGTAGGGAGGAAGACGGCGAGCGTGGTGCTCGTTGGCGCCTTTGGCAAACAGGCAATTGCTGTTGATACGCACGTTTTCCGCGTGGTAAACCGTTTGGGCTGGGTGAAGGCTAAGACGCCGGAAGAGATGGAGAGGAAACTCCTGCCTATCGTTCCAAACGAAAACTGGCGGGACCTCAATCACACCATGGTGCCCTTTGGCCGTGCTATCTGCGTGCCAAATCCGCGCTGTTGGGCTTGCCCCGTGGCTGATCTCTGCGAGTTTAAGAAAAAGAATTTGGTGCCGCCAAAGAACGCTGTAGGTATCATCGAGGATGCAAAGAAAAAAGAGCAGACGCTTTTAGTGATGAGAGATGAAGTAAAAAAACAAATGGTATGAAGCTCATGACCTGGGAAAAACGCATCACGGAACGCATGAGGAGTTGGGGAGAGAAATCTTATAACTTTTGGTACGCCATAGCCGTCTACGCGCTGTTTTTTTATCTTGTAGCAGCCGCAGGTTTTGCTTACGCGGGGTGGTTTCCAGACTGGAGACACTTTCCGCTCCTCATCATTGGCACGTATATCGTAGTGAACATTCTTCAGCTGATCATTCGTCGCGAACGACCAAGCGCGGAAAAAGCTGCCACGTACAAGATGTGGTGGAAGTCCTATTCCTGCCCGTCCGGCCACTCCACCGGAGCTGCAGTTTCTGCCACATTTCTCATCTTGGCCATACAATTTCCAAACGCAAGCCTTACGGTGCAATTTGCGGAAGTTTTTATTGGTCTTGCCCTTCTTATTGCCGTTTCCCGAATCATCGTAGGTGTTCATTACTTCTTTGATATCGTGGCGGGATTAGTCCTTGGCACGCTCCTTGCCCTGGGGTACAGTCTATTTGTTTTATGAAACAGATTGAAGCCATCCTTCTTGCCGGCGGTAGGGGTACCCGTCTTGCGCCATTGACTGATACCCTTCCTAAGCCGCTTGTTCCTATTCTCGGGCGTCCCATGATGGACTACGTGCTCGAGCATTTGAAGGGCGCAGGGATTACCCGCGTGGCTATTTCCGTTGCGTATCTTGGAGATCTTATCGAGCAGCATTACGGAGATGGCTCCGCTCTTGGCATGCAGATTTCTTATCTTCGCGAGCCGGAAATGATGGGTACCGGAGGCTGGATGAGATTGGTTGATCGAGAGAACCTCGCTGATCGCTTCATTGTGGCCAATGCGGACAATCTTTTTTGGGTGGACGTGAACGCGCTCCTTCGCCGACATGACGAATCAGGTGCCGTTGCGAGCATAGCGGGAATTGCTATTCCGAGTGAGACGGCGGTGAATTACGAATTGTTGGCTACGAATGAGGAGAAGACACGATTGCATGACTATGTAGATCGTTCTTTGGCTGAGCCGCTTCGCGCCGCTTCCCCTCAGGTGTTCGTTTCTTCTGGCTGGTATGTCATGACTCCAGAGGTTATCGACATTTCTCCAGATGTTCTGCCGCTCTCGCATGAAACTCACGTTTGGCCCGCGCTCGCGAAAAGCGGCAAGCCTATGGGCTTCTATCACGGAACAGAACCCTGGTTTGATTCCGGCACGCATGAACGGTTGGCACGAGTCGAATCGTTCCTCCGCGATAATCCTCGATAGTTCGTATTGGTTTCCACCAGAAACTTCTTTACCTCCTCCACCCCCCCGTATGATCAAGATTTCTCCGCGACATGTTCTCTCCATCGGCACGGTCATCGGCTTGATCCTTCTTGGCTTTATAGCAAACCAAATTTGGATAATGGAATTACGTTCGCCGAATTCGAAAAGCGACCCAATGATTTTCGAGGTTAGGGAGGGGGAGTCGTTTTCCACGATTGCGGAACATTTACAGAATCAGGACTTCATACCGAGCGCGTTTTGGTTTCGTGTAGCGAAAAAAATGAAAGGTGCATCTTTAGCTATTCAACCGGGAATGTACACCCTTTTCAAAGGGATGAATTATGACGATATTCTGTATGCCCTTTACACCCCGGGTAGTGCGGAGATAACCGTTACCATCCCTGAGGGTTTAAATATCAAGCAAATGGGGGAGATTTATCAGACAAAGCTCGGGATATCTGCAGCAGATTGGGCGGCGGCAACGGGCGTGAAGTCCCCGTTTGAACAGCATTCGTTTGTTCTTGCTGCGCAAAAACCTGACAGCGTGGATCTTGAAGGATATTTATTTCCCGATACGTATAGATTCTTTAAAACTGCTACCGCAGAGGATGTAGTGAAAAAGATGATTGACACCATGGCGCTCAAATACGCAGATGCCGTAAAGGACAATGAAAATACGGAAGCAAAAAAGCTCGGCTTCACGCCGCATGACTATTTGGTTCTGGCGTCAATCGTAGAGAAAGAGGTTCGCCTTCCAACTACCATGAAAGTCGTCTCCGGTATTTTTATGAATCGCCTCTCCATTAACATGGCGCTCCAGGTGGACTCAAGCGTGAATTACATCACGGGCGGGGATGATCCCTCCGTAAGCTATGCGGATCTGCAGATTGATTCTCCGTACAATACGTACAAATATCGCGGGTTGCCTCCCGGCCCTATCAGTGCCCCAGGCAGCAATGCTCTTTTTGCCGTCTTCCATCCTACGGAAACGGATTATATGTATTTCCTGACCACGGATGCCGGAGATGTGCGGTACTCAAAAACACTTGAACAACATAATGAGTATAAGGCGATCTATCTCCGGTAGGGGCTAGTTCAGCGTTTCCGTGATCCCTGTGACGGCAAACGTGCTTGTTTCCACGTTCACGCGCACGCCGCGCGTAATGCTGTTCGCTGTGACAGTAATAAGGCCGGAGCGCGCGGTGCCGCTTGGGGTAACGGTGAGATTGCAGGTTGCGCTTGGGGTAACAATGGTGGCCGGAGCGTAATCAGGATCCTTTTTCAGCTGGATAATAAATTCATCAGCACACCCCATGACTGAGGAGCGTGCTTGGAGCGCGATGAGCTCATCATTGGCATCCAGAAACCCTCCCAGGCTCGCCTGAGCGATGATGGCCACCGCAAGCAGGCTTGTGGAGCCGAGGATGAGTACGGTGTAGAGGAGGATGATGCCTTTGGGTTTTCTCATATTAGTTTTCCGTGGTATTTCCGGAGAGCGAGAATGTGGTATCAGCGGCAAAGGCCGCTTTTCTGTAGGCATCTGCGGTGGGATTCAGCATAGCCATATCAAACTGTATTCTGATGCCGGTGAGCGTGCTGCCGCTTCTAACTGCATCAATTCTCCACTGTGTGACATCAATTTCCGGATCCGTGAGATAGGCCGCAGCCGCCGCACCCTTTTGCATCCGCAGCCGCCGCACGTTCTGGTTAGTGCCGGAGAACACGGTAACAACCGTAGGGCGGTCAATGGTAACGAGTTGCCCGGAACTATCTAGGAATTTGAGAACGCCATTATCATCTGCAAACGTGGAAGTGCTGACGTTTATAGCGTCTGCTTCTGTAAGAGAATTTTGGAGTTCAAGGAAAATCTCTGCCCCAGTTTGTTCCATCCTCACACGCGCATCTAATCCGTTATGCGTATGGAAGAGCTGAAGGAGAAAGAGCACGAATCCCGGAAGAATGATCATAAACAGCCCCATGTAGAGGACGGTTTCTATGAGCGTAATGCCGCGGGGAAGGCTTCGCATATTAGTCTGACGGCATAAAGGGCGCCGAGGTAAAGACGGAGCCGTCTGCAAAGGTAACGGTCATGGTCATCGTCACATCATCCATTTCTTTTGAAAATTGTGCTTTGGTAATTTCTGATACTTGTCCTGCGGTCATGGTGAAATTGCTGATATCAAGCTCTGTCCCGGAACTGACAGCTGCACCTAATGGGGTGCCCGGGCCGGTGGTTGACCAGACCTTTGAACTATCTAGGAAGAGCTGGTCCAGTTTGGCACTGTTGCTCCAGGTGAAAGAGATTTTATCTATGGTCACGGTGGTTGTTCCGGTATTGGTAAAAGAAAGGCTGCGCAACTGTTTGCCGCCGTAGAATTCCGCGGTGTCCAGTGCAAAGTTCACCTGTCCGGCCTGCTCTGCCACCCAGCAATCTCCCGTAGGGTCCTGCCAATTTGTGCGCAGTGATGTAGCGGTTGAGGTGTGGCTTCTCCCCGCGCTATCTGTCCAGGTGGTTTGGCTGGTAATCTTCTTGCTGTCAGGATCCACCGTTCCACCCGTCGTTACCACCGTGCAGGAAGCGTCCCGCGAAACCGGCTCAATTTTTACTATGCGTGTTCCGCCATCAGCGAGTGTCTGCGGACCGCTTGTACCGAGCGTCCACGTAGGCGCGGCAAAACTGAGCGTCCCGGTTTGCGTATCCGTAAGGCTTGCAAAGGCTATAGCCCGGAGCGCCTCCGTGCCCTCCGCGGTATTCCAGAGAGACTGCTGAATTTCAAGAGCCCTATCACTGCTTCTTGTGGTGGCTACGGAAAATGCCACAAGCGCTGTCATGAACGCCGCGGCTATGCCAATCGTAATCACGGCTTCAAGGAGAAGCGAACCAAGCGGGAGATATGGGCGGAGAGATTTCATACTTATCTGGTCATCATACCGTCCGCGCTGATGGAAAGGGTGCGGCTTTGGTTGTACCACGTGAGCACAAGAGATCCGTATTGCGCGGTGGCGCCGGTTAAGGCGCTAAAGACAATTTCATGATCGTTTCCCGTGTCAGGGCCGGCGCCGCTCAAATCTACAGACGTGAATGCAATACTTTCGCTGATGGTGTACACCGTGTCATACGCGGCGTTCCGCGCTGCATAGCTTGTGCCGCTAAAGACGGTAGCCGTGCCTTCAGCTTGGCGCGTAACAGCATCATACGGAATATACACTCCCCAGGAAGTTCCCTGTAATCCATGTCTGGCTTTCCGCGCGGCGCTTGAAAGGATATAGGTGATCTCTCTATCACTTGCTCCCGTAGCCAAAGATTGCTGAAGCCGGGTAAGCGCAATTCCCGCCACGCTGAAGAGAATTCCAAGGAGGGCCATGGTCATGACTACTTCAAGGAGCGTGAATCCGTTGGTCTTTTGCACAATTAAATACTTCCCACCACCTTATAGATGGGGGTAATGATGGAGAATGCGAGTACGCCCACCATAAGGCCTATTCCCACAATCATGATTGGCTCAATAAGCGTGGTGACATTTTTTGTGGCATCATCCACCTCTTTTTCATAAAAAGTAGAGAGGTAGAGGAGCATATCTCCGAGGGATCCGGTTTCTTCACCTACGCGGATGAGGCGGAGTGCAATAGGCGGAACAAGGTAGTCATGGTGCTGCAGCGCAGCGGTGATGGTGTTTCCTTCTTTTACGGATTTCTCCATTTCTTCAAACAGTTTTTTGTATTGGTAATTTTTAATGACGGAAATAGTAACCGGCAACGTGTCATCAAACGGCATGCCGGTATTCAGGAGCGTGCCAAAGAGGAGCGTGATGCGGGCTAGGTTTGTGTCCCGCACTATTCTTCCAATAACCGGTGAACGAAGTTCTATGAAGTGAACAATCGGTTTGACGAACCGTGTATTTTTCACGAGAAGAAAAAAGACTACGGCTGCTATGGTGCCAAGAAGGATGAAATGTCCGTAGTGCGTGGCAACATCGGCAACCACGAGAAGAATCTTGGTGGTGATGGGGAGCGGCACGTCAAGCGATTTAAAGAGCGCGGTGATATTTGGGAGGACAAAAACCACAATGCCCGTACAGACGGTAATAGCACTCATGGCTACAATAGACGGATACATCATGGCGCCACGAATCTTCGCTTGCAGGTCGTGTTCCTTCTGGAGCTGTTCGGCTAGCTGCTGGAGATTTTTTTGGAGCGTTCCTGATTTCTCCCCGGCACGTACCAGGTTAATGAAGACGCTGGAGAAAACGTGCGGATACTTTTCTAAGCCGTCCGCAAATGTGTGTCCGCTCTGAATAGAAGATTGGAGCGATGTAAGAATCACCTTGAGCGATTTCTTGGATTGCTCAAGAAGAATTTCAATAGCATCCCCGAGCGGGAGTCCTGATTGAAGGAGGACGGAGAGGTACTTTGCTAACAGGAGAAGCTCCGTATGCGAAAGGCGGACCGAAAGTTTGGTCCATAGGCTTGCTCCTTTCACTTGCAGCTGTGCATCTGACATACTTATTCTTCCATCACGCGGATAAGCTCCTCCACGGTGGTCTCTTTGCCGATCACTTTGCGCGCACCGTCTTCCACGAGCGTGGTCATGCCCTCTTTCTTTGCCTGTTCTTCAATGGCATCGCTTGTTGCGCGTTTATTGATGAGCTCTTGGATGCCGGCGGAGTTTTCAAGCACCTCGTAAATACCTACGCGGCCTTTGTAGCCCGTGTCATTGCATTTTTCGCAGCCTTTCGCTTTCGCCACCTCAAGGGTAGTTTTTTCTTTAAAAAGTGCGGCTACCGTTTTTTCATTCAGCATCTTTTTTGCGTCTTCAACGGAAAGCGTTTGCGTCTCCACGCAGTCTGGGCAGGCGCGTCGCAAGAGGCGCTGGGCTATGGCGCAGATAAACGTAGAAGAAATAAGAAACGGCTCTACCTCCATGTCAATCAAGCGCGGAATGGAGGTAGCGGAGTTGTTGGTGTGGAGCGTGGAGAGAAGCTTGTGGCCGGTCAGTGCGGCGTTCACGGCAATTTTTGCGGTTTCTTGGTCTCGGATTTCTCCCACCATGATGATGTCCGGATCCTGGCGCAAGAGCGCACGAAGTCCTGTGGCAAAGGTGAGTTTTGCCACATGGTCTACTTGGCTCTGGTTCACGCCTTCAATTTCAAATTCTACCGGATCTTCAATGGTGGCAATGTTTACTTCTCTCTTGTTCAGAATTTCCAAAATGGCGTAAATGGTGGTGGTTTTTCCGCTTCCTGTTGGACCGGTAGCCAAAATCATGCCCCAGGGTTTTCTGATGGCGCGGTTAATGCGAGCCAGGTCTTCCTCTGAGAATCCCAGTTGTTCCAGGGTCATTTTATGGGACTGGCTTGAAAGAAGGCGAAGCACCGCCTTTTCTCCGAGCGCATCCGGCAGAATAGAAACGCGCACGTCCACATCTCCAAGCGGGGATGTGAACTTAAAACGGCCGTCTTGCGGGGCATGATGTTCATCCGTACGCATACGGGTGAGGATTTTCATTCTCGCAATGAGCTGAGTTTGGATGGCGGATTCCACGGGAAATTCGTCATGGAGAATGCCGTCAATACGGATCC
>JAHFIZ010000076.1 GCA_023246145.1 Candidatus Uhrbacteria bacterium
ATCACAGAAGAGATCATAAAGTCTGGAGATGATCAGTTCATGAAAGAAGCCGCAAAGATGATGGCGGAGGACGAAGAAGACCAAGAGGAACAGTTAGCGCAAAAGGCGCGGAAGGCCAGAGCATGAACAGAAGATGAGCAGGATAAGCTCATGAGACAGTTAGCGCCGGACATGGGTGACGACGAAGAATCTCAAGCCGCCGCTTAACGCATATATGGAAGCAACTAAAGCAAAAATCGGCGAGATTCTCACCAAGTCTCCGCTCCCGGAAAAGATCAAGCAGTACTTCATGGCCAGGCTTGAAAAAGAAGGGATAACGCCCGTACTCGTGGAAAGCATTAAAAGCATGCTCCGCGTGGTAGAGGCGGAATCTTTTGGACGTATGGGCTTATCTGTCAGTGAAGATGACGACCCAGAAATCAAACGCGCCATTAAGATGTATTCCGCGGCCGTGGAAGATGCTATGAAGAAGTATCTCGCCGTGGCCGGTGAAGCTACGGGCAAAGTAGCCAAGATCAATACTAAAGCTGCTAAGAACCTGGAAAAGATTGAAAAGGATGCATTGAGGGCGAGCGTGACCTAAACAAAATCCCCCTTCGCTCCTTCGGAGCTTCGGGGGATTTTTGTATCTCGGTTATACGGGCAATTTTCCTTCTTCAGTGAGGCGATGCAAGAGTTCGTCCTGCTTGATCACGAGCGCTTCTTCAGAGCCGTGCACTTTAATCTGGAAGTCTCCGCCAGCTACCTCTTTTTCACCTAAAACGATAGTCCACGGCACTTTGGCCATGGCGGATTCACGAATCTTCTTTCCTACTTTTTCCGGAGAATCGTCGAGGTGTACTCGGATTCCGACATCGGCAAGCTTCTGCTTGAGCTCCTTGGCGTACGGAATGAATTCATCCGCCACGGTGGCCAGACGAACCTGTTCTGGAGCGAGCCACATAGGGAACGCGCCAGCATAGTGCTCAATCATCACGCCAATGAAGCGCTCCACAGAGCCGAGAATAGCGCGGTGGATCATGACCGGACGCTTCTTCACGTTATCCGTGTCCACGTACTCAAGCTCGAATCTTTCAGGAAGATTGAAGTCCAGCTGAATAGTAGCCAACTGCCATTCGCGGCCAATAGCGTCTGTAGCAATGAAGTCGAGCTTCGGGCCATAGAAGGCGGCTTCGCCAACACCCATGAAATACTCTCTCCCTAGATTATCCAGCATGCCCTTAAGGGTGCTGACCGCCTTTTCCCAAACTTCGGCACCGCCCAAATAATTCTCTGGATGCTCCGGGTCATTCACGGACAAGCGAATCTTCAAAGGCATGTCAAAGGCCTTATAGAATTTGCTGATGATGTCGTAAATAGCCATGGCCTCTTCCTCCACCTGATCCAGGCGGCAGAAAACGTGGGCATCATCCTGAGTGATGGATCGTACACGATTGAGCCCCTGTAACTGACCGGTATTTTCATCGCGGTAGACCGTTGTAACTTCCGAGAAGCGGAGTGGAAGGTCACGATAGCTGCGGGTGCGAGAAGCGTAGATTTGCGTGTGGTGTGGACAGTTCATGGGCTTCAGGACGAAAATTTCATCCGTCTTCTTACTTGAGACATGGAAAATGTCATCCGCAAATTTATCCCAGTGACCGGAGGTCTTATAGAGATCCGCCTTAGCCATGTGCGGGATGTTCACTTTCTGATAACCGTACGGTTTCATGAGCGCCCAGACAAAGTTGGTGATGTTCTCACGGAGCAACGTCCCTCTTGGTGTGAAGAGCGGAAGTCCTGGGCCAACGAGTGGTGAGAAGGCGAAAAGATCGAGCTCCACACCAAGCTTGCGGTGATCGCGCTTGCGAGCTTCTTCAAGCATGTGAAGGTGAGCGTCGAGCTCGGCCTTGGTCTCGAAAGCCAATCCGTAAATACGCGTCAGCTGGGCATTCTTTTCATCACCTCTCCAGTACGCGCCAGCGAGCTTGGACAATTTGAAAGAGTCCGGATCAATCGTGTTCAAAGATTCTGTGTGTCCGCCGCGGCAGAGGTCAATGTAACGGCCCGAAGTGTACAGCGACAAAGTCTGTCCTTCGGTGGCGAACTCATTAATAAGTTCCTGTTTGTACTTGTTGTCTGCAAAAAGGTTCAGCGCTTCATCTTTTGTTATTTCAGAGCGATCGAAAGATTTGAAGGTAGGCAAAAGCTTGCGCATCCGCTTTTCAATCTTGGGCAAATCCGTTTCTGAAATAGGCTCCGGGAATTCGAAGTCGTAATAAAAACCGTCATCAATAGCGGGACCGATAGTCCGCTTGGCGCCCGGGTACATTTCAAGTACCGCAGCGGCTAGGAGATGAGCGAGTGAGTGACGGCGATGTTCTAGTTCTTGAGGATTCATAGAAAATAAATAACCGACGCCACCGCGTATGCGGTAACATCGGGCCCCGAGTCGGTTCGGGGGGTTCCACCCAACTTCCCTTTTTCAAGGGCACTTTTGCTAAAAATTGTCTTTTCGCTCAAGGGATCGTTAGGCCCCGTCAACGCGAATAAGGACATGATAGACGATCGTAACGGGGTGTCAACTCGTGGGGTAGATGGGGTAGGAAGGGGTATAGGGGGTATTACTAACTCTGTAAAAGTTTCTTT
>JAHFIZ010000038.1 GCA_023246145.1 Candidatus Uhrbacteria bacterium
TGAAGACCACCGAGCGCTTTCACTTCTTCCGCCTCAGCTTTGTCCGGAGGGTTACCGCCCAAAATAATGTCCACGCCGCGTCCCGCCATGTTGGTAGCAAGCGTGACGGCGCCTTTTCTTCCAGCCTGCGCAATAATTTCTGCTTCACTCTCATGATTCTTAGCGTTCAACATCTTGTGCTGTACACCGGCCGCAAAAAGCAGCTTAGAAAGCTGTTCGTTCTTATCAATAGAAACCGTACCAATCAGCACTGGCTGACCTTTTTCCTGACGCTCCTTTACTTCACGCACTACCGCCATCCACTTCCCCATCTCATTCTTATAAATACGGTCAGGGAGATCTTTACGCTGGTTATCACGATTAGTAGGAACCTGGGTAACTTCAAGCTTATAAATCTTTTCAAATTCTTCCGCTTCCGTAGCGGCCGTACCGGTCATTCCAGAAAGTTTCTCATACAAACGGAAATAGTTCTGGAAGGTAATGGTGGCGAGCGTGCGGCTCTCCCGCTGAATCTTTACGCCTTCCTTAGCTTCAATAGCCTGGTGTAGACCCTCAGAATACCGGCGGCCTTCCATGATGCGTCCGGTAAACTCGTCCACAATTAAAACTTCTCCGTTGCGGACCACGTAGTCACGGTCAATCTTAAAGAGCGAATGCGCCTTCAATGACTGCTCAGCGTGGTGCACCATCTGCAAACCCTCTTCATAGATGTTCTTCACACCCAGAATGGACTCAATCTTTTGGAGACCCGCTTCCGTGAAGGTTGAGGTGCGGAGTTTTTCATCAATGTTGAAATGCGTGTCTACTTCCAAGTCTTTAATCACTTCTGCAAACTTGTAATACAAATCCGCAGACTCTTCTGCCGGAGCGGAAATAATGAGCGGCGTACGCGCTTCATCCACCAAGATAGAGTCCACTTCGTCCACAATGGCGTAATGCAAACCACGCTGTACAAGTGCGTTCGCGTTTGGCGCCATGTTGTCACGGAGGTAATCAAATCCAAATTCATTATTGGTACCGTACGTGATGTCCGCGCTATACGCTTCTGGGCGAGTGACCGGGCGCAAGAAATCCATCTGCACGCGGAAAGAACCGGTAGCAGCTTCTGCTTTCTTTTCTTCTTCCACTACTTCCGGAACCTTAAAGTTTTCGTCGAACCGATAACCACCCTCATGCTGAATCACACCAGTCGAGAGTCCAAGGAAGTGAAATACCTGGCCCATCCAAACAGCGTCACGTTTGGCCAAATAATCGTTCACGGTGACTACGTGCACGCCTTTTCCCGTAAGTGCGTTTAAATATACGGCAGCAGTTCCCGTGAGCGTCTTTCCTTCACCAGTACGCATTTCCGCAATTCCACCGCGGTGGAGCGTCATAGCACCCATGAGCTGCACGTCATAGTGGCGCTGGCCGAGCGTGCGCTTGGAAGCCTCACGCACCACAGCAAAAGCTTCATGCTCAATTTCTTCAAGCTTGGCACCTTTCTCAAGTCTCTCTTTAAACTCTGCGGTCTTCCCCTGCAGCGCTTCATTTGAAAGCGCGGAAATAGCGGGTTCAAACGCATTAATTTTGTCTGCGTCCTTACGGAGCACCTTCACCACTTTTTCATTGGGATCACCGAAAATTTTGGTCAAGAAAGACATAGAGCCAAGGAGACAACAGGCTAAAGTAAAATCAGGTGCATAGTGCCTGAAACGCCTCTATAATTCAAGTTTTGGGAGTTTACAAAGGTGAAGCATTTCTGTACCCTCCCGGCCGGAGGTACACATGCTCTGGAGCAAGGTGATCTTGGAAGGGTTCTTCCTCAACCGCGACATCATGTTCGAACAAGGTGAAAACGCCACACGCGGGAATATCAAAGAGGTCCACATGGAGGGAGACACCGTCATCTTCCACATGAAGTGGGTGTACGTGTCCAATGGAAAAACGCCCTGGACGCCCTCCATGGATGCGGATCGCTTCATCATGCTGAAGCTCGACGGTGGGGAAAATCGGCTTCACTACCCGCCGCAACAAGAACACGTGTACGGCGAGTTCGATGAGCACGAAGTCCCCATCTTCACCATCACGATCCTTGAACACGACAATAAGCTTTCGGCACCGCGGTGAAACCGTGCCGCCAATCGCCAACGCCGTCCCCTTGAGGACGGCGTCGCTGTTTATTCCACAAGGTTCCGTGCCACGGTATCAATATTTCCCGCACCCATGATGAGCACTACGTCCCCAGGTTCCACGGTTTCTCTCAGAGTGTCTTCTGTATCGTCCAAATCGGCTGCATACAGCGCCGTAGGATCTCCGAGTTTCGCCAGCAAATCTTTGCTCGAAATTTTTCCTTCTTCTTCATTTCTTCCTTCTACGTGATAGATCTCCGTTAGGATGACCAGGTCCGCTCCCTTGAAGCTCTCCACAAAGTCATCGAATAGCGTCTTGGTTCTGCTGTGCTGATGCGGCTGGAAGCAGAGGATGATGCGGCGATCAGGAAAGAATTCTCGCGCGGCCTCGATCGTTCCTTTAATAGCGCTCGGATGATGGCCGTAATCAGAAATGATTTCGGCCTCATGATACGTGCCTACTCTTTCAAATCTGCGCCACACGCCAGGAAAAGCAGCGAGTGATGCCGTGATGGTGATGTCATCAATGTCATACTCACGAGCCACCATGGTAGCCGCAAGCGCGTTCATGCGGTTAAACGCTCCCGGAATCTTGAGTTCAATATCTTCCGCCAAGATTGAGCCGAAAGTTTTTCGATTCTTCGCAGCTATTTTCTTTGAATTTGCATCGTCAGAATTTACGATAACCGTTCCCTTGGTTTTATCAGCACACTCCTGAAAGGTCGCGATAATATGATCGAGGTCTCGGTAAACATCCAAGTGATCTTCCTCAATATTTGTGATTACCGTGGTCTCCGGGAAAAGCTTCACCATCTTCTGCTTGTATTCATCACCCTCAATAATCAAAATATCTGACTCCCCCACACGAAGATTGCCTAACTCCCATCCCGGCACGAGTGTACCTACAAAAACTGTAGGATCTAATCCGGCATCCTCAAAAATCTTTCCGGTCATCGCCGTGGTGGTAGATTTCCCATTCGTTCCCGTCACACAAATAGTTCTGTACTCTTTGGACAATTCACCCAAGAAGTCAAAATGCCCAAGCTGCGTGATACCGAGCTCCCTTGCCCTCAGGCGCTCAGGATTCTCCTCAGGAACAGCCTCCGAGTAAACAATAAGATCGACATCTTCCGCCACGTTCTTTGCATCGTGCCCAACAAAAACTGAAACACCCCGAGCCTTCACGCCTTCGGTAATATTTGATGCTACGGCATCAGATCCGCTGACCGTCTTTCCTTTCACCTGTAAAAACTTAGCCACCGCACTAATCCCTATTCCCCCAACTCCAATGCAATGAATCTTTTTATAATTATCGAGAAACATACTTTTATCCTCCCCTATCCCCTCCACTTCGTGGAGGGGCCTGACGCATTACGTTCGCAAAAGCGAATCCTATGTCAGTAACTACTGTATCTATACTATCGAAAATCTGAGAATTAGAGAAACGGACTACCGTCATGCCCTGACCTACTAGGTACGCGTCCCTTTCGGCATCATATTCTTTCGCATCCGGAGAATTATGAATCTCACCGTCCACTTCAACGACAAACTTGCCTTCATAAGAATAAAAATCGACGATGTACGGCCCTATGCCGACTTGTCGTCGAAATTTAATGTTTGCACATTTACGTGCCGACAATCTCTGCCACAAAATTCTCTCAGCTTCCGCCTGGTCCCTCCGCAACTCTCGACGCCTCTCTTTACTCCAAATCGGATTAACGAGTTGTTGCATATGCGGACTCCCCTCCACGCAGTGGAGGGGTCGGGGGAGGCTAGCGCTCCTTGCGGTCAACCAGCTGCCGCTTCAAATCATCTTTGACCTCATCAATCGCTGCGTACAAATCTTCTTTAGTGGACTCTGCACGCAAAACGCCGCCGGGAAGTGTCATGTTTAATTCTGCGGTGTAAATCTCGCCCTTTTGATGATGATTGGAATCCTTTCTTACCTCAGCCCGAACATCGCAAGGTGAATACTTTTCGCACAGCTTCTCTAGCGTCATAACTCGCTCTTCTACGTAGGAACGAATAGCCTCAGTGAGTTCAATGTTCTTTGCCTTGATTTCGGTAATGCGCATATGCCTTCAGGGTAGTAGGAAAAGCGTTATGAGGGAAGCCACTTGTCCCCGAAAAGGGAAGGCGCGCGCCCACACACTTCCAAACCTGGAGGAGACCATGCGCGATTCGCTGGCCAAGGGAAGGAAAGCGTGTGGACGCGCACGAGATCGGAGAATCGTAGCTACTGAAGCCTATGCTTCTTGGATAGCTCGTCATCAGAAGCCGTACGGCGGACCTTGGTCCGCGCAGGCTCGGAATCGTCAGAAGGGCGCTCGCGGCGGCGTCCGCCGTTTCGGGACAGAGCGTCCTCGCGCCAGTCGTTATCGTTTCTGTGGGCCATGGAACCTCCTAGTCACCAATCTCAAATCTAGCGAATTCCCGAAATCCGGTCAATTAGTCCCCCAAATATTGCACCTCTTCCTCTAACTCGACTCCGAACTTATCGGACACGGTGTTTTTTACTAAAGCGATCAATGACTTGATATCTTTTGCCGTAGCGTGACCGGTATTCATGAGGAAATTGCCGTGCTGATCTGAAACCATGGCATCCCCCACCTTGGTTCCCTTGAGGCCAAGTTTATCGATTATCCATCCCGCAGCAATCCGATGACGCTTGGTCATCTCCTCTGGAATTCCCAACTTCCCCATTTCCCCAACTTCCCCGTCATCCTCGTACTCAAAATTCTTGAACATGCATCCGGCAGAAGCGCTACCAAGTGGCTGGGACTTCTTGCGGCCATCCAAGTTTTTGTCGATCAGTGCGAGCGCTTCGGTTCTATCGCCGGGAGTTAATTTGAATGTAGCCTCTAAAACAATGTCGTGGTTCCCCTGTTCTTTCAAAATGGACGAACGATATTTCAATTTCAAATCACTCGCCGGCACATCCACAACCTCCCCATCACGCAGCAGCTTCACCGATTCCAAATTGTCGACTGTCTCGCCCCCGAAACATCCAGCATTCCCCCTGACTGCTCCACCGATCGTACCTGGAAGCGACACCGCCCACTCAAACCCACGCAATCCCGCATCAGCAGATTTGCGAGCCACGAGTGCTGAGATGACTCCGGCTTCAGCTATGACTCGATCGCCCTCAATCTTTACATTGCGATTAGCCGCCTTGATGACGAGCCCTGAATAACCTTCATCAGAAACCAAAGTGTTCGATCCCCCGCCCAGAATAAAAAACGGAATCTTTTCTTCATTGGCAAAGTGCACCGCATCTACAAAGTCCTGCGTATTTTTAGCTTCCACAAAAAATCTGGCCGGTCCGCCAATCTTCATGTTCACGTGTTTGGCCAAAGGTTCATTCTCTTTGAACTGCGCGCCAAATCGTTCGGTGAGTCTTTCTGCGAATTGCATAGGGGAAAATTGGGGAATATGGGGAAGTTGGGAATGGGACAATCCCCATTTTTCCCATTTTTCCCACTTTTCCCATCACTGCCAACTAGTATGCCAAACCAATTGACTTTTTGCACGCCGGACGTACGATTCTCTTTGATGACTCGGAGAATACATGAAACCGATCCTCTTGTTCCTTTGGAACTGCCAAAGGATGCTTCGTAGGAACGCGGGGCCGATCGCATTCAGCTTCGCACTCTTCGCCTTCAGCGTCATAGCGGTGATGTTCACGATCCTGAAGATTCACCCCGCCTTAACGGCGCTCACGTCCGCTCTGGTCTTCGGCGCAGTAGGCACGATCATCTATTTTCCGCTCCTCCTCATGGGACGGGAATGGCGATGGCCAGAAAAGCCTCTCGTCGGCAAGCCTCGCCAGCCTCCAAAGCGGAGGAAGCCCTAGCCGCGGACCTACGCTTAGTTCCGCCGCATCACAAAACCCCTCACAGCAATGTGGGGATTTTTGTTATCCTACTTCTCACTTTCAGACTTTCAGACTTTCGACTACACTCCCTTCCATATGATGAACCCCCTTGAAGCCAATGATCCGGCTATAGCGGAAGCTCTAGAACAAGAGCTCAACCGCGAACGCGAAGGACTGGAACTTATTCCGTCTGAAAACTTTGTTTCACCGGCAGTGCTCGAAGCGCTCGGATCAGTAGCGACCAATAAATACGCGGAAGGCTATCCAGGCAAACGCTATTACGGCGGCTGTGAAGCGGTAGATAAGCTGGAAGTTCTGGCCATAGAACGCGTGAAGCAGCTTTTTGGTGCGGAACATGTAAACGTTCAGCCGCATTCTGGTGCTCCGGCAAACATCGCTGTTTATACGGCGCTCTTGCAGCCCGGAGATACCGTGCTCGGCATGGATCTTTCTCATGGCGGACATTTGACCCACGGTCATCCGGTAACTGATTCCGCCAAGCGTTATAACTTCATCCGTTATAAGACTGCCGCTGATGGATCGCTCGATTACGATAATTTGCGGGCGATGGCGCTCGAGCACAAACCCAAATTGATTCTGGTGGGCTACTCTGCATACTCGCGAGATATCGATTATAAAAAGGTGAAGGAGATCACAGATGAAGTCGGCGCGGTCACCATGGCAGACATTGCGCACATTGCTGGTCTCATCGCCGCTGGTGAAATGAATAACCCCGTTCCCCTGTTCGATGTTGTCACTTCCACAACCCACAAGACGCTTCGCGGTCCACGCGGCGGCATGATCATGTGCAAAGAAGCATTGGCAAAGGCGATTGATAAAACCGTGTTCCCAGGACTCCAGGGCGGACCGCACATGAATAACGTAGGAGCCAAGGCCGTAGCTTTTGGCGAAGCACTGAAGCCGGAATTCAAGTTGTACGCAAAACAAATTAAATTAAACGCAAAGGTACTCGAACGCGAACTTTCCGCTAAAGGATATAAACTCATGTTCGGCGGAACAGAAAATCACCTGTTACTCATAGACGTGACAAGCAAAAACATCACCGGAGCAGAAGCGCAGCACGCACTTGATGCAGCTGGCATCACGGTCAATAAAAACATGATTCCGGATGACCCTCGCTCCCCCATGGACCCGTCCGGCATCCGTCTCGGCACGCCAGCGATCACTACACGCGGATTAAAAGAAGATGACATGGTAAAAGTGGCGGAGTGGATTGATCGCGCCATTATGAGCAAGGATAACGCCGGTACGCTCGACGAAGTCAAAAAAGAAGTAGCAGACTTCATGAAAGCCTTCCCACTGTACGAAGGGCTTAGCTACACCAAATAGAAAAATCCCTCGGAGCATTTCCGAGGGATTTTCTTTTACGCGAGATTAATGTGCCGTTTGATGCGCACAATTTCTCGACTGTGATCGTCAATCTGGGGAAGAATTGATGTTTCAAGAAATTCGGCGATATCAAGGGAAATCTCCTTACGAAGATCACGACGCAAATTTTGCATCATATCACGTACCTCTAAAAGAATACCCGTCACGATGCTTTCCTTCTGGAGATCAAACATCCCCTTCAGGATCGCAATATCTTGTTTCTCTAACATAAACAAAGCGTTACGAATAAATCTGGGGAGTTGAAGCTATTTTAACAAAATGCTTTCGGGGATGTCGAGCCTGGTTCTGTATATTTCAGTTATAATTTGTCTTAACGGGCTTTTTCCGCTATCCTCTTGGCTTCTTATGACCGAAATTTTAAACGGTTCCGTTCTGGCGAAAAATATTCGCGAGAAAGCAAAAAAACGCGTGACGGATTTAAACCATCCTCCGGGACTGGGTGTTATTTTGGTAGGTGATAATCCAGCCTCTGCGCTGTATGTTCGCCTGAAGATTGAGGCCGCCAAAGAGGTGGGCATTTTTGTGGAACGCCATCAGTTTGAAAATGATGCTACAACAGAGATGATTGTGAGCAAGGTCAATGAGCTGAACGCTCGCAAAGACATTAACGGCATTTTGGTTCAGCTCCCGCTTCCGGGCGGACAGAGTACGGATGAAATTATTTCCGCTATTCACCCAGTAAAAGACATTGACGGATTCCATCCGGAAAATCGCCGCGCACTTTTAGCAAATACTCCCGTGCTTGTTCCGCCTGTGGCGCTCGCTATCATGCGTCTTCTGCAGGCATCCCGTCAGCCCCTCAGAAATAAGCATGCGGTCATCATAGGGAACAGTGAAATTTTTGCCGAACCACTGATTGAACTCATGCGTGAAGCGCACGTCTCTGCCACGTTCGTGAACCGTTCCACAGAAGCACTCTCAGCTATCACGCGCGCAGCGGACATTATTGTAGTGGCCGTAGGAAAAGAAAACTTCCTGACCAAAGACATGGTGAAGGAAGCAGCGATCATCATTGACGTGGGTACCAACAAGATCAAAAATAAAACCGTGGGAGATGCGTCAAAAGAATTGGAAGGACATGCTGGCTTTATGAGCCAAGTCCCGGGCGGCGTAGGTCCACTCACCGTTGCCTACCTCCTCATGAACGTGATCAAAGCCAAAGAACTCCAGGATAAAGAGGCTGTTTAAGCGAGTGCGTTCCAGAGCGTCAGTACGAACATTGCCACAAACATGAAGAAAGAGAGCGCCACCAGCCACTGCGGCATACGGAGCGCTCTTTTTGGTAATTCAGCAGAATACCTGGCGCGCTCGTAAGAAATAATAAGAAGCATACCGAGGACTGAGCTCATCACACCGCCCGTAAAACCAATCACGCCCACAAAATCCTTGGCACCAAACAAGATCGCGGCAATTGGAAGGAAAACCACCATGCCCCAGGCCGGAACATAACGAAACTTTCTATCAAACAACAGCGTGTCTATCAGGGAAACACCAATAGCCATGTAAGCGGAAAAAACGGTCAGGAAGCCAAAGACAGAACCAATGATCACTACCGCTGGCCCAGCAATCACCCGCAAACCATCTACAGCCTGCGGTGCAGTGTTCTCTCCCGTTACGCCCACAATGACAAAGGTGAAAAGTGCGTATAGCGCCCCAGCTACAAGCGTGCCGAGCAGAATGGATTGTTTCAACTTGTCTCTATTCTTTCCTAGCACGTCACGCATTTCAGGAATTGCAGAAAGTCCGGCAAAAGCAAACAGCACTACCCCAAGCGGCAGAATGGATGCCTCCGGATGAACAGCGGAGAGGTGCGTAACGTTTACAAAAGAAAGTGCGCCAAGAAAAAGTGCGGTGATGAGCGCAAAGAAAAGCGGCACGAAGTACGCCTGTAGCTTAGTCACTAGGTTCAAGCCGCCAAACATACAGAGTGATCCCCCGGTCCAGAAAAGAATCTGATAGAGGAGCATGGATCCGCCAAGAAACGGAGCTAATACGGTATGCGCAAAAGCTCCGCCCACAAGCACATAGGCAATCAAGGCTCCAAGATGAGAGCCAAAATACGTAATAACGGCCAATAGCTTTCCCGCTGGCCCCAGGTCTCTTCCAGCAATAGCTATAAACCGGTCATGGCCCGGACGAGCCAGTGCCAAGTCTGCGTACAAAAAGAGCGCCACCATGTTTAAACCGCCTATCAAGATGAGCTCGGCCAAACCAATACCAAAACCAGCCCGAGAAAAGGCGTAAGGCAAAGCAAAAATACCCACCCCGATCACGGTGCCAATAAGCGGGCGGGCGCCCTGCCAAACCACGCGGATATTCCCCTCCATAGTACCGCCTCAGTATAGCGTATTTATCCCCCTCCTATCCTCTTCCAAAGGACCGAGAGCTA
>JAHFIZ010000039.1 GCA_023246145.1 Candidatus Uhrbacteria bacterium
AAAAGTGGCTCAAAAAGAGTTGCTTGAGCTCACGGACAGACTGAAAAAGCGCGGAGTCAAGCTCGCCACCACAGAAAATATCTTGACCACACTAGCGAACGCCGTAAACCCCAAATTTGGTGCGAGAGACATCCGCCGCGTGATAGAAGAAAAGATAGAAAAACCGCTAGCGGATAAATTCTTAGAACACGTCCGCCGCCCACACACTTCCTACACGCTCCGCGCCAACAAAAAGGGCGAAATTGAGATCAAATAATGGTATACTTGTGCCTGTATGGCGAGCGCCGCACAGGCTCAAGCTTTTAATCCTGGAAATGCCAAGGCCGAGCTCCGCCGGAATCAGAATACTGTCCGGCGTTCTTCGCCGTCATTTAACACGGATCTGGCTAATCGCGGCGTAGCGAATAACACGAATGCTTTTCAAAATAGAGAGGAAACCGTAAGCGCAAATGACAACGCTGGATTCCAGGAAGAAGCAGACTACACACCTGAAGAAACCGCCTTTTTTGAAGCTGGTGACAGAGCAGAGACAGAGAGCGCATACGCAGACAGCCTCCGCCGGCAGCAATTTGCTTCCGCTACCTACAGAGACAATTTCGTGGTCCCACAGGGCGTAAGTGAAGAAACGGAAGAAGCTTTTGCAGACGCGCAGGAAGAGATAGCGAATAACAATGAATTCTACCGGCGCGAAAGCCAGTCCGTCCCCGTAGAACAGCTCGGGCCTATTCGCGAGAGGATGAAGGATGCAGTAAAACAAGAGATGAATAAACTGGCCCAGACGGCCGCAAAAGAAGTCAAAAATGAGATACGCCTGGCCGCAAAAGTAGGCGGACACGGTAGCACGCTCATGGACATGCTCCCGGTGGGTCTGGACGGTTATATCTTTGGCTTCATTGGCTACGTTTATGACTGGGGACGTGCCGCGGAGACCCTGAACGCAGAACCGGAGATTGATTTGAGTTCACCCCAAGCCGTGGCGGACTCCATAAAGAAAAATTTCATGAGCATGCTTGTTCCGCCCTATACCTGGGAGGACGTACCGGACGTTTTCTACTTTGTACTTGAAATGATTCTCACCGTTGCCGTACTCGCCGTCATTCTCACCATCTTCATTGCCATCATTGCGATTCCGGTGGTGGCCGTAAAAAGCCTTACGCCCTAGATAACATTCTATGCCTGAACTCTCTGAACGCGCTAAAGTCATTCTCCGCATCATAGTCCTCTTCCTCGTGGCCGGGGCTATAGGACTTGGACTGTGGTTCCTCTTTTTTGCGAGCAAACCGGCAGTCACCCCAACCCCAACGCCTTCTGATACCGCGAACGGCGGCGGGTCTTCCCTTCCCTCCTCCGGCGGAAGCACGGGTGGTAGTACGGGTGGTACAGGAGGCACAGGCGGAACGGGAGCATTACCTAGTTCCCCAACAGCAAACGGGGGGAAGACTTCTACATTTACGCTGACCACCTCCGCCATAGATGCGCCCACGGTAACCGCAAGCGGTACGGTGGCTTACTATGATCCAGGCGATGGACATTTTTACACCATAGATAAAAACGGTGACGCCGCGCTCCTGTCTCAGGCACAATTTCCTAGCGCGGAATCCGTGACGCTTTCTGCGGATGCCACAGAAGCGGTGGTGGAATTCCCGGACGGCAGCAACGTGGCGTATGACTTCAAGCAGAGCAAGCAAACCAGTATGCCTGCGCACTGGGAAGATTTTTCCTTTTCTGGAGACGGTTCGCAAATTGCTACTAAAAGTATTGCCAATGACCCTTCAGCACGCGCGCTCGTAGTGACGAGTGCAGACGGATCAAGCACGCACGTAGTAGCGGCGCTTGGAGATAATGATCAATTAGTGGACGTGAACTGGTCACCGGATGGCAGCATCTTAGGTTTCTCCCGCACGGGTGCGGCCGGAAGCTCTTTTGGGCAGCAGGAAATGTATCTCTTGGATCAAAATGGACAGGCCTCAGGAGTACTCATTCTTTCCGGAACAGATTTTGATGCCGTTTGGTCACCGGATTCAAATAATCTCATTTACTCCGTGGCTGACGCCACCGCAGATTACCGCGCCACACTCTGGTACGCGGATAAGGATGGAGACAGAAAGGGCGCCGCGCGCAAATCTATTCCGCTCCAGACGCTAGCAGAGAAATGCACCTTCGCGTCCACAAGCGTGGCGTATTGCGCCGTCCCTACCACTATGCCCCCAGGCGGCGGGTCTTCTAAAGAACTTATCACTGCCCCAGATAATCTCTACAAGATTGAACTCCCCTCGCTCAGAGTTTCTTTAAGCGCTATTCCAGCGGTCACCACAAAAATGTTTCATCTGAGCGTAAACCCTGCCGGAGATACGCTGTACTACACGGATGAAGTAGGACGATTAAGTTACCTCCGTCTCAAATAATATGCGCTACTTCTCTCAGATCTTTGGGATCATTGTGGCCATAACGGCGGTTATCTTCCTCTTTTTCATTTTTTCTGTCCGCGTGGGAAATAACATCAGCTTCACAGACCAAACCACTGCTACAGAGCCTATGATCACCATTGCAGATCCCTCTGTGGGTCCGGCAACTGCAGCCGTCACCATAGTCAACTACGGAGATTACGGCTGCCCCACCTGTGCGCTTCTGGATAACACGCTTCAAGACTTAAGTGCTACGTACAAGGACCAGCTGCGCATTGTCTGGAAAGATATGCCAAATACTTCCGCTCATCCGGAAGCTATGAATGCTGCCATAGCGGCGCGCTGTGCTGGCAAACAGAATAAATTCTGGGAGTATCACAACATGCTCATGCAGAATCAGAACAGCTTGGGCAGTGATCTCTATCAGCAGATTGCTACGGATCTCAAACTTAAGGAAAGTTCCTTCACCCGCTGTTTGACGAGCCAAGAAACGCTCCCACTCGTAGAGCGCAGTTTTGAAGAAGGCGCCTCACTCAAAGTAGCGGCCACGCCTACGCTCTGGATTAACGGCGAACGCTACAGTGGAAATTTCACTTCAGCTGACTTAGTAAAAAAGATTGAAGCCGTTATTGCTCGCCTGTGAAGAAACTCCTCCTCCTCAGCTTTGTAGCCGCCGCTCTTCTGCTTTCTGGTCTGCCGAAGGCAACAGTTTTTGCTGCTCCAGAAACTTCCTGTGACCCCGCAAAAAAAATACTCTGCTTTTGTGCTGGTGAGAGCCCAACCGGCGCCCAAGTGGGATTTCTTGAAAGTCAGGCCACTATCAGTGACTGTAAGGCCAGCTGCAGCATTCTGACGGTGCCAGCCACGCTGGCAGACGCCACGTTTAAATTTCAATGCACCCCCATAACCGGCGGAGAGCCTTTCATTCCTGACGGCGGAGATGGCTACGTAGTGGCGCGCGCCGCAGATGCCGTGCCTAAAGAGGAGACTGTTCCTAAAAAAGATCCCGTCATTCCGAATCTCAATGTCCAGATACCAGGACTGGATTTTGCCAACTCCGTACAGATCAATCCAGAAACGGGAGTAGTTACCTCAAACCTACTCGGTCTCTACGTCGCCGCTATTTACCGCTATCTCTTAGGAGCCGGAGCGCTCATTGCGGTTACCATGCTTATGGTGGGCGGGGTGCAGTACGCTACGGCGCGTGGAGAATCCAAAGCGGTGTCTCAAGGCAAGGAACGCATCACAAACGCGATCATTGGCCTCGTCCTGCTCTTCCTAGCTTTTGATATCGCCTTCTTTATTGATCCGGGCACGGTGGCATTTAAGAGCCTGAAATTCAAATCCATTCCGGAAAAATTGCTCTCTGAAGATACAACTGGCAATGAAGGTGAGGGCTCTACGCCTTCCGGAAATTCCTTAAAGGACATTCCTTCTCCCTACAAAGAAATCATTGCTGCCGCGAAAGACGCAAAGGCCTGCCATATGACCCAAGGAATTGCGTCCCCCACCGGAAGACTGCCAAACCTCGGAAAACATCACTGGTATGACCGCGGCGTGAACGGAGACTGGGAGAAGGTTCATGCTATGGACTGGGCCGCAGGCTGGGGAACGGAAATCCTGGCTCCATTTGACGGAGTAGTTTCCTATACCAAACAGACGAACACAGACAACTTATGTGGCAACCGCATTTATCTCTCAGGGAGCGGCGTAAAGATTACTATCTGTCACGCGAAAGACTTTTTGAGGAAAGATGGTTTGATGTTTGAAGGAAGTGTGAAACAAGGAGAGGTAATTGGACATGTGGGCGGAAGGTGCTGTATAGGAGGAGGACCGGTTCCAGATGGCTGGGTGACCCAATGCAACGTAAGCGGAACATCTTGCGATGATCCGAATGTAAACAATCCAAGCTGTACCTGCCAACCCATTACCCAATCTGGAAACACTACGAATCCGCATGTCCACATCACTATGAATAGCGGTGGGAACATTCTGGCCTGCCTTGAATAGAAATTCCCTATGTTTATCTGCACCCATTGTGATACCCAGCAGCTGAAATGGTCCGGACGCTGCGTGGAATGCGGAAAATGGGGCACGCTCGTAGAAGAATCGGGGGTAAAGGGGGTAGGAGGAGGTAAAGGGGGTATTACAAACGCAAAACCAGCGCCAGTTTTGAAATTAAGTGACGCTTCAGCAGCTAAGGTCAGCCATAAAGCAACGGGTATTTCCGAGCTCGATCGCGTCCTTGGCGGTGGAATAGTTCCCGGTTCTGTCACGCTCTTAGCCGGCGAACCAGGAATTGGAAAATCTACACTCGTAGCACAGATTGCCGGTGTTCAGGGCAGCTCGTATTACGCCTCCGGCGAAGAATCAGAGGGACAAGTTCTTTTACGTTTTGAACGTCTGGGCATTGATCCGAAATCGATCTCATTCTCAAACTCGGTGGACGTAGGCGGCATCATTGCTTCTGCCACAGCGCTCAAGCCATCCATGGTGATTGTCGATTCTATCCAGACCATGATGGTAGGAGAAGTGGATTCCTATCCTGGTACACCGACCGCAGTACGAGCCGCGACCGCTGAGCTCATCGGTTTCGCCAAGGCGTCGAATGTTCCTGTCCTCATCATTGGCCAGGTGACCAAAGAAGGGACCGTAGCGGGACCGAAGACACTAGAGCATCTTGTCGATACTGTCCTCACGCTCGAGGGTGACCCAGATTCTGCTTACAGACTCCTCAGAGCGGAGAAGCATCGCTTTGGAAGTACAGAGGAAATCGGCGTGTTCGAAATGACTGAGAAGGGACTGATAGCTGTAGACAATCCTTCTGCTCGATTTTTAAAAGAACGAGTTCCTGGTCCTGGATCCGTAGTAGCTTGCATCATGGAAGGATCTCGACCGTTCTTAGTTGAGATTCAGGCGTTAGTGGAAAAGAGCTTCTTCCCCAACCCTGTTCGCCGCACCTCTGGCTATGATGCCAATCGCTTGCAGATGTTACTCGCCATTGTGAGCAAACAAGCAGGCGTGAAGGTTTACGATAAAGACGTGTTTGTAAACGTAGTGGGCGGCATCAAAATTAACGAGCACGCCGCAGACCTAGCCGTAGCCGCCGCAGTTATCTCAGCCATAAACGATATTACCTATCCCGCGGATGCCGTCATCATTGGCGAGCTTGGACTGGGCGGTGAGGTTCGCTCCGTTCCGTTCCTTGAAAGACGAACAAAAGAAGCTGATCGTCTGGGCATGAAGACATTTATGAGTCCGAAGGAAATAAAACACGTGAGACAGCTGCTCAAATAAAACACGAAACCGCCCACCGAGGTGAGCCAGCGGGCGGCTCGTGGTGGACGGTTGAGTTTTCTACTTCTTCACGCCGAGGGTGAACGCCAAGCCTTCGATGGCCCGACGGTACCGCTCCTGCCATTCATGGTGATACACCAGTCCTTCGTCCTTGGCGTAGGCGTCGTTCCAGCGCATGAAGTGCGCTGTTGAGTCCTTGACCTCGTCGCCGCGGAAGGCGAAGCCAACGCAGCCAGTCATGCCGAGATCGCTATAGCCATCGAGAACTTTCTCGCCCTTTGATCCGTTTGGGCGTTCCCAGATGGAGATCAGGCCTTCATCAGAGAGTCCCGGCCGGATCTCATGTGGCGGCGCGTGCCACACGGTGTAGCGGCTACCCTTGTAGACGTACACCACGTAGAGGTTCCCAGGATTATGATCATCATTCCCGTAGCTGTTCGTCCAGGAGACAAACTTCTTCCGGTTGCGATGATCCACGAGCGCCGCGCGAGTGCGCTTCATCAGATCCTGGTCGATTTCGACGCTCGGACAAGCGTTCAACGCTTGCTCCCGGATCTCCTCCACCGACTGCTTGGCGTCAGCGTCTACCGGGAACGTCACTCCGTACTTTTTGACGTCAGAGCAAGCACCAGACAACAGACACAGCAGCACAGTCACATGTCGCATTGCACTTCCAGGTTCGGGTTACGACCAAACATGATAACAAAAAATCGGCCCTTCGTCAAAGAAGAGACCGACTTTATATTTCTCGCTCTACAATTTCCCCAAGATAAATCGCATCACCCAGTTCATACGCTCTTTCACAAACTGCGGCGTGGTGAGCTTCACAAACGTTCCGTAACCGCGAATGTATCCAGGAACGCTGTAACCCGGAATGGCTCCTGGAATGTAGCCCTGCGTGTAGCCTGGCGTATAGCCAAGTGTCTGGTATGGATAATGGGATTTGGCGTACTTCACTTCTTCTTTGGTGAGCAGTCCGGAAATAGTGAATCCTGCAGCAATGAGGAGCACCCCGCCAAGCGCTACGCCTACAGCCGTGCGGAGCGTGGTATTGGTCTTAACTTCCGTCTTGGTCTTCACCTGCAGGGACTTTTTCATACCGATCAAATTCGTAAATGGTTATTTCTTTATTCATCCTCGTTACTCTGTCCGCACCCGCCGTGAGCTTATCTAAAAGTTCTTGGTTCCAATTCCAGTAGGACGGCATGGCTAAGAAAATCTTTTCTGTGTCCGTTTCTGCCATGAGCCCCTGCAGAGGTGATGCGTCCCCTGTGGTGATGAGGCCGAGATAGAAGCTATACAGCGGCCCGCCAGTAGGAATAGCATACCATAGGATATTTTCTCCTTTGAGCTTGTAATACCGGTAGAAACCGTACTCTTGTAGCGCAGCCGCACTGGTCATTTGATGAGATAACACTAGGTACGGCTCCCCCGCACTCCGCTCGTCCATAAAATGTACGGCAGCAATATCATCAGCGCTCACGCTTGGCGAATAGGACGGATATTTGGCGTTGTACTGCGGATAGCTGAAGTACCAGGAGGAAGTAGCAAGCAGGGCGAGCGCCCCGAGCGTCACGTATCTCACCATTTTATGCTCGTAGGTTCTCTCAAGGAATAAGGCGATGAGCGGAATGGGAATACAATAAAACGCCTGCAGGAGTCTGAGGGCAAACTCCATTTGTTCATGATCAATAATATCTTTATAGACAAACAGCGTGCTCACGCCATACATGAGGAGAAACATGCCGAGCATGAGGCCGAGCAAAAGTCTTCCTTCATGCTTATTACGCTTGAGCAAAAAGAATGCGGGAACAGAAACAAGGAGAAGGACCATGGGCTGCCAATACCGAAAAGCGTAATGGAGATTATAGGTCCACAAAATGTTTGGATCGTAAGAAGAAAATGGATTCGCAAAAAGCGAGAGGAATGAAAAAATATTCGTGATCAAGGCAGTAACATCAACGGCCACACCCGCTCCGCGCTGATACAAAAAGAGGAGCAAGGGGACGGCGGTAGCCACGCTTACGATGAGTCCGAGAAGTACTAATGCCTTTCCTGCTTGATGATCTAACCGATAGTACAGTGCGGCGGAGAGTACAAAGACAAAACTCGGCACGGCCAGAAGCGGGTGAAAGAAAATGAGGACGAAGGTGAAAAGCAATAGCAGAAGCGCCCAAGAACGATCTTTCACGAGCGGAAAGAGAAAAAGCAGCGCCGCAAATCCCACGTACGTAAAGGCAAACGGCACCGTAAAGGTGAAAAGAGCAAAGGGTAAAAAGAACGCCGTTACCCAACCCATCCGCGCCACTTCTTCCCGTACTTTCCAGCCGTCCCGAAGGCCTATGTACAAAGCGGCAGGCAAGAAAAAGCTCGTCAGCACTGGCAACAGCCAGATATCGATGATTCTCACCGAGAGTCCTGTGAGGTAATGCAGTCCGCCAATGAGCGCGTACTGGCCGCTGTAGAGGAGACTCGTAGGCAAAACATGCCCCGTAGTAATAAGCGCCTCTTCTGCCGCCCTATGGATAAAGGGGTCAAACCCAAAGCCAATACCGAAAACAATAACGGAGACCCCTACCGCAAGGAAGACTTGCATGACGGTAAAGAAATACGATCGCTCAGACTGCTGAAGAAAGAGGAGGGAAAAGCTCGCCGCGCAAAAACAAAAAAATCCCATGGATGGCAGAATCATCCACGGACTGACGAGCGGAGCATCAGTCCGGATGAGTATCAGAAAAGTGAGGAGGATGGCCTGAAATAAGAAAATAAATATTTCGAGCCCTGACGGTCTGCGGAAGGCAGGAATCGATAGTGGTCCCGCAGCAATCGGCAGGAACAATATCCCTGCGGTGAGCAGAGCGAAGATAATCGCCACAAGGAGAGCCGAGAACGAAAACGTGAGGTAGGCCGCCACGAACATGATCGACAAAGCCGAAAACAATCCGACCGCTCCAAAAAGAAGCGGTCGGGATTGAGATATTCGGATAGCCACAGCCACGGACCAACCGGCAAAGGCAAGAACGCTTACAACGGGAACACCAAGGAAGATATTGGCGAAAACGATAACCGCGCTTACGGCGATGATTTTTTGGTTTCGATCGAATCGCTTCATCCCCATAACGCACCGTGCATTATTCAAAGTGCACTTCATTCACGTAGCTGACCAAACGGTCACGGAGCTTAGGATATCTTTCAAGGTCTGGACTTTCATCAAGCAAATCTTTAGAGAAGATCTTAGCGTGGGACATCAGATCAATGTCCTGCATGGTGCCGAGCTTGAACTGTTCAAATCCGGACTGGCTGGTGCCAAAGATGCTTCCCGGTCCGCGCAGCTGCAAATCTTTTTCCGCCAGAACAAATCCGTCCTGGCTGTCTTC
>JAHFIZ010000040.1 GCA_023246145.1 Candidatus Uhrbacteria bacterium
GAACGTTATGGCCGCTATTGGTTCTTGGGGCGATACGCACATTGCCGCGAGCAAGTATTTGCTCTCAGATGTGCTCAAGGACGATCTTGGCTTCCGGGGGTTTGTGGTATCCGATTGGTATGGGGTGAACAATATTTCTCCAAACACGTATGACGCGACCGTGTCTGCCGTGAACGCGGGCATTGATATGAGCATGGTGCCGTATGACTATCAGACGTTTATTGCTGACATGAAGAAGGCGGTGGCGAGCGGAGATATTTCTGAAGCTCGTGTTGATGACGCGGTGCGCCGAATCCTCAGAGCCAAGTTCGCCCTCGGGCTGTTCGACGACCGGGGTCCCAGTTTACCGAGCCTTAAAATAGTCGGATCAGCCGAGCATCGTGCACTTGCTCGCGAAGCTGTTCAGCGTTCGCTTGTTTTGCTGAAGAATACCAACGGCGTTTTGCCGATATCTTCGGACATTCAGAGTATCAGAGTAGCCGGAAGTGCAGCGGATAATATTGGCCGGCAAGCGGGCGGCTGGACCGTGGAGTGGCAGGGGATTGATGGCAATTGGCTGCCGGGCGCAACATCCATTCTTGCAGGCATTCGAGCAACGGCTTCAAAGGAAACGTCTATTGAGTATGACCCGAACGGAAACTTTGCAGGAGATGAGTTGGCAGATGTGGGCATAGCGATTGTTGGCGAAAAGCCGTACGCGGAAGGCGTGGGGGATAACGCGCATCCGTCGCTCGATTCTGCCGATCTTTCCGCGATCGAGAATCTTCGAAAGTCTTCGAGAAAAGTAATTGTGGTACTTATCTCAGGAAGGCCTCTTATCATTTCTGACGAGCTGCCAAAGTGGGATGCTTTGGTTGCCGCCTGGCTTCCGGGAAGCGAGGGAGAGGGCGTGGCTGACGGGCTTTTCGGCGCCTCTCCGTTCATGGGCACACTCCCGCTTTCTTGGACTGGGCTCTTTCCCCGCGGCTACGGATTAAAGTAAACTGTCCGTACGTATGACCAAGGTGGAACTCATCCGGGGGGAAAATAGGCGAAAGGCCGTGAAAGCTGCTGTAGACGGTCTCGGCCATGATTTTGTTTCCCGTGTTCGCGACATTGAATACATCTTGATCAAGCCTGATTTGGCGCATCCTGATTTGCAGCTCGCTTCCGTCCATGTGGATGCCATCCGCGGCGTGTTGGACATTCTCAAAATGTATACGGATGTGCCGATTGTTATTGCGGACGCCGCCAAATACGGCACTAAGGAAGCGTTCAGAAATTTTGAATATGACGTGCTCGTGAATGAATATAAGAACGTCAGCCTATGTGATTTGCATGATGACACTTTCGTTGAACAGACCGTGAAGAGAGATGATGGCACCACGCTCGTGGTCAGGCGTTCGAGGATCGCTGTGGAAGCTCCATTCTCCATTAGCATCTCTTCCATGAAGACGCATTACGCGTACGGGGCGAGTTTAGCGGTTTCCAGTTTTGTGGAGGGCACCTGGCTTGTGCCGGCACGGCAGACGGATCACGGAAAAGTGTGGAGCTTGGAGCCGTGGCTTTATACGCTCGGCCAAAGTGAGACGCATGAAGTGATTGCTGATTTATTCGCGCTGACCCCCTGCCATGCGGCAATCATAGATGGTATTCTAGGCATGGAGGGCCAGGGCCCCGTGGAGGGAACTCCGGTGCATATGGGTGTAGCTATAGCCGGTATGGATGCTGTAGCAGTAGACACCGTAGCGGCCACACTGATGGGTTTTGATCCACACATGATTGACTATCTGGAGCTGTGTGCTAAAAAAGGCCTCGGCACCAATGAAATTTCTGATATTGAGGTGCCGTTGTTCGATCTGCAGGAATTAACCAAGCCGTTCGAACGTAGTTAGCTCCCATCCCGAACGCATGTGAGGGATCACAGACTTTGCGGAATTCCGCAGGATCAGTGGCCTCTCGCTTGCGCTCGAGGTGGGAAGCAATCACCGAGTGACTCATTACCCCCTCTACCCCTTCTACCTCCTCTACCCCCTCACATATGCAAACCCCCATTTTCCCCGGCCGCTTCCAACCTTTTCATAACGGTCATCTCATGGTCATTCAGGGCATGATGAAAGTTTTTGAAAGTGCCGTCATTGTTATTTGCGAATCCGCTGAAAAAAATACAAAGGCCGAGCCTTTTTCTGTAGATGAACGCCGAGAGATGATCAGCGCAGCACTCTTGTCCGCGGACATCATGGACGCCACCATCGTTTCCGTAAAAGACAGCGAGTCGCATGAAAATTGGGCCACGCATATCATAGACGCTGCCGGAAATCCTGCGGAACCGGTTGTTTGGAGTGGTGATGAATCCATTCGTGCAATTTTTGAAAAAAAGGGAGTTGCCACCAAGAAAATTGTTCCCGTCCCAGGGATAGTGGGCGCAGACATCCGCGCCATGATGGAAAGGGGAGACAGAACCTGGCGTTCTAAGGTGCCGGCGGGTGCAATGGATGTGATTGAGGGTATTCTTGAAAAGAAAAGATAAAAAAGTTTTGCCCCCGTACTGCCGTGCAGCCGGGGGCTTTCGTCGTTTACGCGCTAGCGTCTGATGATTTCGTAGTGCTCTTTCATCTGCTCGAGTTTGTCGCGATCCCTCGCGCTGCCGATAGCGACGGTGAGTCTACCGTTCCGCCCGCCTTGCGGATCGTAGACTTTGACGCACACCGTATACGGCCGGAAGTGGCCGTTGTAGATGAGCACGCTGTTCGGAAGCCGGGGATCCTCCGAATGCTTGGCGCGTCCCCAGAGGGGGAGGCCGCTCGCGTCCGAGAGCGCAAGCAGAAGCTTTTCGTTCGTCCCTCCGTCCCGGAGAAGTCGGCGGTCGAAGATTCCCGGCAGCCGGAGCGGCGGCCGCAGCATGTTCGCGATGGTCGCCACGCCTTCAGGGCTCCGCCAGTTTCCACCTAGATGGAATTGTTCCACGGCCACACTCCTTTTTGTCGTTGATTGTTCAGGGGAAACGACCATGCAGGTTAGCAAAGAGTCGGTCCTGGGTCAATCTCTATAAATGGTGTGGACCCCTCCCTTCGCGAAGGGAGGGGTGGACAAGGTTTGCCTTGGGTAAAAGGCCATGATATCGTTACCGTACAAAATACGAACGCACCCCTAGAGCAAAAACTCTTGGGGCATTTCTGTATTCTCATATGAAATTCGACCTAAAATCCGATTATAAACCAGCTGGTGATCAGCCTAAGGCTATCACTAACCTGACGGAAGGGCTGCAAAAAGGACTGAATCGTCAGACCCTGCTTGGTGTTACGGGTTCTGGAAAAACGTTCACCATGGCGAACGTGATTCAAAATGTGCAGCGTCCTACGCTTATTATTGCTCATAATAAGACGCTGGCCGCTCAGCTTTGTAATGAGTTTAGAGAATTTTTCCCAAATAACGTGGTGGAGTATTTTGTTTCCTATTACGACTATTACCAGCCAGAAGCGTACATGCCACGTACGGATACCTATATTGAGAAGGAGGCTACTATCAATGAAGAGATCGATCGGTTGCGCCACGCGGCTACGCAGGCGCTGCTTTCGCGTAGAGATGTCATCATCGTAGCTTCTGTTTCCTGCATTTACGGTTTGGGTTCGCCAAAGGAATATCAGAACACCGTGCTTCGCGTGACCAAGGACACGCCTATTACGCGTGAAGAAATCATGCGCCGCTTGATTGAGATGCAGTTCACGCGCACGAATGTGGATCTGGTACGCGGACAATTCCGTGCACGTGGAGACGTGATTGAAATCATGCCGGTGAATGAAGAAATGATTTATCGCTTGATCATTGACGGCCCGCACGTCACAGAGATTTATCGATTAGACCACGTAACCCGAGAAGTAAAAGATACGGTGCCAGATATCTGGCTTTTCCCGGCTAAACATTTTATGACCGCGCCGGGGGAGAGAGACAGAGCTGCGCGGGATATTGCGCGAGAGCTTGAAGAGCAGCTGAAAGTTTTTGACAAGCAGGGGAAAGTGCTGGAGTATGAACGATTGTCCAGACGGACAAAATACGATCTGGAAATGATCAAGAATATTGGTTTCTGTTCCGGAATTGAAAACTACTCGCGCCACTTTGATGGAAGAATGCCGGGGGAGCCGCCGTTCACGCTCATGTCCTATTTCCCTAAAGACTTCCTGACGATTATTGATGAATCTCACGCCACGCTCCCACAGATTGGCGGCATGTACGCGGGAGATCAGGCGCGTAAGGAAACGCTGGTGGATCACGGTTTCCGTCTGCCGAGCGCTAAAGATAACCGACCGCTGAAGTTTGATGAGTTCATAGATAACGTGGGGCAGATGATTTACGTCTCCGCCACGCCGGGGCCTTATGAGAAAGGAACTTCAGAAAACGTGGTGGAACAGATCATTCGTCCTACAGGACTCGTAGATCCGCAGACGATTATCATGCCAGTAACGGGAACCTTCACTGCTGCCGGTGAGGATAATGGACCGGACAGAGTAATAGACGCTGAAGTACCAGCCAATTATGAAGGCCAGGTGAAAGACATCATGCAGAGAATCCGGGAGCGTGTGGCTGAGGGCGAGCGTGCGCTCGTGACTACACTCACCAAAAAGATGGCAGAAGACCTGGCGGGATATCTCAAGGAAGATGGAATGAAAGTGGCGTACCTCCATTCTGATATCGAGACGCTTGAGCGCATTACGATTCTTTCGGACTTGCGCAAAGGACTTTACGATATTTTGGTGGGTGTGAACTTGTTGCGTGAAGGACTCGACCTTCCTGAAGTCTCATTGATCGGCATTCTGGATGCTGATAAAGAAGGATTCTTGAGATCAGAAACTTCGCTCATTCAAACTATTGGTCGAGCTGCTCGTAACGTGAACGGATTGGTAGTTCTCTACGCGGATCACATGACGGGTTCCCTCAAGCGGGCACTTGATGAAACGGAGAGACGCAGAAATATTCAGCTCGCCTATAACAAAGAGCACGGTATTACCCCAAAGACTATTGCTAAGAGAATTACGGACATCCGCGCCATGTTGGGCGGAGATGAGGCGGTCAGTGAAGAGAAGATCAAGAAGATCATGCAGATAGAAATGACGGCGTCAGAAGGGGAGTTAGAAGAAATCATCGCAGACAAGAAAAAGGAAATGAAATCTGCGGCGCTGAACCTCATGTTTGAAACGGCAGCGCTCCTCAGAGATGAGATAGCAGAACTGGAAAAGGAACTACACGGCAAGGCTAAGAAAAAGGGAAGCTCCCGGGCGACGCGCGCGGGAGCTCCGGTGTGATGACGACGCAGATGTCACCCCCACCTGTGCGCCTCATGATCCACGATCTTCGCGCGAACCTGGGCTAGATCATCATCGAATTCTTTTCGATCCCGTTCCGTCAGTATGCCCGCTGCCTCGAAGCGTTCGCGCTGACCAACCAGGGTGGACTCCCTCTGCTTCATTTCCGCATACTGCTCATCCCAGGTCTGCGGCTTGGTATCAGGATGGGCGCTCGGAGGACGCTTGATGACGCCTTCCTTGGGCCACCATGGGTCTTCGTCCCGTGCCGGGACTTTGACCGGGCCGCCCACGTCATCCGTACAGCTCGCCTCCCGTGGGAGATCGTTCTCCACGAATTCCGTCGTATCATCCCGAATAACCGGGAGATCGGCAGTATCTCCGCTCGGGCGAGGTCCGAGCCCGCCAGCGCCTAAATCTACGCCTCCGCCTGAACTCATGAATTCCTCCGCACGAAGTTGTGCCTGAAAATTATTACCTATGCAGGATAAAATAATCATCAAGGGAGCCCGGGAACATAACCTGAAGAACATCAGTCTTGAGATCCCGCGCAATCAATTAGTCTGCTTTACGGGACTTTCCGGATCCGGAAAATCGTCTTTGGCTTTTGATACCATTTTTGCGGAAGGGCAGCGCCGCTACGTGGAATCCTTGTCAGCCTATGCTCGCCAGTTTTTGGGCAACATGCAGAAGCCGGACGTGGATGAAATTGAAGGTCTCTCGCCAGCTATCTCTATTGATCAAAAAGCGCATTCCAGAAATCCGCGCTCGACAATTGCTACCATTACAGAAATTTATGACTACCTGCGCGTTTTGTACGCCCGCGTAGGCGAACCGCACTGTATTACTTGTGGCAAGAAGATCGAGAGACTATCCATTGATGAGATGGTGGACATTGTTTTGCGTGATATCAGTGCTGTCGCAGGGGCCGACGTCCCTGTCGGCCCTGGATCGCGTCGAAAATCCGGGGAAGAGGTGGTGATCATGGCGCCAGTGGTCAGAGGCAGAAAAGGTGAGTACTACCAGCTGTTGTACGATCTTTATAATTCCGGTTTCGCCAAAGTGCGCATTGACGGCAAGTTCCACCGTCTGAGCGAGAAGATAGAGTTGTCACGCTATCAGCAACACACCATTGAGGTAGTGATCGATACGATCCCGGCCTCCATGCTTACGAACGCGTCTAAAGATGCGCGTCAGCGTCTGGCAGACGCGCTTGAGCAAGCCATTCACCGCTCGCCAGACCTGGCACAGGTTTTAACACCGGGCGGCGACCGACTTTTGTCTTCAAAGTTTAGCTGTCCTGATGATGGTTTCTCATTCCCAGAGATTGAACCGCGTTTGTTCTCCTTTAACTCTCCGTACGGCGCCTGTCAGGCCTGTTCAGGTTTGGGTGTCGTCGATCTCTTCTCAGACGAAGTGTGTCCGGTCTGTAACGGCAACCGTCTACGTGACGAGGCTTTGCATGTCTATGTGGGCGGGAAGTCGATCGTGGGCGTTACGAGTTTGTCAGTGGACGAAGCCGTTACGTTTTTCCTTGGGCTCAATCTTTCTGAGAGAGACCTGGAAATCGCCGCAACTATCTTGAAAGAGATCGGCAACAGATTGGGATTCATGTTAGACGTAGGTCTGCATTATCTGACGTTGAATCGAACTGCCGGCACATTGTCAGGCGGAGAAGCACAGCGCATCCGTTTGGCTTCACAGATCGGCTCGCATTTGGTGGGAGCGACGTATGTTTTGGACGAGCCGACGATCGGTCTGCACCAAAGAGACAACGAGCGATTGATCAGCACGCTTCTTCATTTGCGCGATCTCGGGAACACCGTGCTCGTGGTGGAGCATGATGAAGACACTATTCGTGCTTCAGACTACATGGTGGAAATTGGTCCGGGTGCGGGAGTGCACGGTGGAGAAGTGGTGGCAGCGGGCAAGATGCCGGATATTTTGAAGGATAAAAAGTCCAGAACCGCTGGCTATCTGCGCGGCGATCTTTCTATTCCTATTCCTGAGAAACGGAGAACTAAGGACGCGGGAGCTATTAAAGTCAGGGGAGCGACCGAGAATAACTTGAAAAATGTAGACGTAGATTTTCCGCTGCGCCGATTCATTTGCGTTACGGGAGTTTCGGGTTCAGGCAAGTCGTCTCTGGCGAACGATGTGATGTTCAAGGCGGTCAGCAAGAAGCTCTACGGCGGAAAAGACAATCCAGGCAAACATCATTCGGTACAGGGGATTGAGTACATTGATAAAGCAATTTTGATCGATCAGGCAGCCATTGGTCGAACCCCGCGTTCTAACCCGGCCACGTACACGGGAGCGTGGGGACCAATCCGTGATCTCTATGCCGCTACAGAAGAGGCCCGTTTCCGCGGCTATAAATCCGGACGCTTTAGTTTTAACGTTCCCGGCGGCCGTTGCGAACACTGTGAAGGAAAAGGTCTCATCGAAATTGAGATGCACTTCTTGCCTACCGTGTATGTGACCTGCGAAATCTGTAAGGGTAAACGTTTCAGCCGAGAAACACTTGAGGTGCTTTACAATGAAAAGAACATTGCAGACGTGCTGGATATGACGGTGGAAGATGCGGCGGAATTCTTCAGGGACATTCCGGACATTTACGTGAAGCTGAAGGCCATGGATGAAGTGGGACTGTCCTATATCAAAGTAGGCCAAAGTGCGACGACTCTTTCCGGAGGCGAAGCACAACGCGTGAAGCTGGCATCAGAACTTGCTCGTCGCCAAACCGGCAGAACATTGTACTTGCTCGATGAACCGACGACCGGTCTACACTTTGATGATGTAAAACGCCTGCTCGAAATTCTGCACAAGCTTGTAGACAAGGGCAACACCATGGTGGTCATCGAACATAACCTTGATGTCATTAAAACGGCCGATTATCTCATCGACATGGGCCCCGAAGGGGGAGACATGGGTGGCACGTTAGTAGTAGCTGGCACGCCAGAAGAAGTGGTGAGAAATGCGAAGAGCCACACGGGAAAGTACTTACGTAAATACTTGAAGAAATAGACTGTTACCACCTCGAGCGCAGGCGAAAGGTCGCTATCTCCGCGGAGTCTGTGATCCCTCACTTTCGTTCGGGATGGGAACCTGATACATTCGAGAGTGATTATGATTCCCCCCCAAGTGAAAATACAAAACGGCGAACTTCCGGATAGCCCGGGGGTGTATTTTCATTATGATGCAGCGGGGAAGCTGTTGTACGTGGGGAAGGCGACGAGTTTAAAGAAACGCGTAGGATCGTATTTCACTAAGGCGCACGATCGGAGA
>JAHFIZ010000041.1 GCA_023246145.1 Candidatus Uhrbacteria bacterium
TCGCCGATTTTTGCTTTAGTTGCTTCCATATATGCGTTAAGCGGCGGCTTGAGATTCTTCGTCGTCACCCATGTCCGGCGCTAACTGTCTCATGAGCTTATCCTGCTCATCTTCTGTTCCTGCTCTGGCCTTCCGCGCCTTTTGCGCTAACTGTTCCTCTTGGTCTTCTTCGTCTTCCGCCATCATCTTTGCGGCTTCTTTCATGAACTGATCATCTCCAGACTTTATGTTCTCTTCTGTGATGTTGATCGCGGGTTTAGTCTCAGGCTTTACGGCGGCCGCCGCTTCAAGCGTGGCTAGGTTATCCAGACTCTTTTGTGCGGCCTTCCAGGTCTCCCAAGCGTTGGCCTCCTTGTCCATCTGTGTCTTCATGGCTTCAATTTCTCGCCCAAGTGCTTTTGCTTTCTCCTTTTCGCTGTCATCGCCATTTTGCCACTTGGCCATGAGCACAGCCTGTTCTCCCACTTTTTTGGCCAGCACTGCTTTTCTCTTTTCGGCCATGCGGTTAATAGGGCGGGCGAGTGCTTTCCGGCATTCTTCCTCTTGGTACGCGAGCTCTCGTTCTACTTCTTGAATTTCCCCGTAGCGCGTATTCAGTTCAGCACTCGCTGCAGTATAAATGGGCGCAAGATCAGGTGCCATGAGCGGCACTCTTTCTTCAACAGCGGATTGTACGGCCAGCATAGCGCGAGCAGCTTCCTTTACGCCCGCAAGAACCAGATCAACCGGTGTGCGGAAAGCCGCCTGTTCTTTTTGCATCCCCCCGCGTTTTTCAATAGCCTTGATTACTTCCTTTGGCGCTCCCCAGAGGCTGGCAGGGATTTCCCGGAGACCTTTGGTGGCTTCTGAGAGTCCGCCGCCGCGGGACCCGCGGAGTATGCCAAAATATCCTTCATTCTCGCCCACAAGCTCTTGCTCTATGCCGTCAATGTTCATCGTCTTAGGGAGAGAGTCTGCGGTTGATCCCAGGCTTTTGCCAAGCGGCGTGGCAATATCAATAACGATATCCCGAGCCGTGCTTCCCATATTTTCCCCAGCTGTTTTTACCTGCTGTACGCCGCTCGCCAGTAATCTGCCCGCATTTTTCAAAAATTGCCACTTGCTGCTCGTCACAGTCTCCAGATCCTTTTCGGATTCTTTGGTCACGCTTTCCAGGAAATCACCAAATCTCTCGTACTCACTTCTCGGAAGATACGTTGCTTCCGGAGAAACGACGGTTTCACCTTGCGCCTCTGCTTGCTGTCTAGACTTTTCTCTCTGAGCTCCAAACTCTTCGGCGGTGAGCGTTTTTGTTTCCACCATGCCGCTCGCGTTCTGGTATGCAACGTCCACACTGCCATCTGCCGAGTACCTCAAGACGCGTGCCGAAATTTTTCCGGTTTCCGTTTGAAGTTCAGCGCGACTCCCGTCTTTCAGGTGATCCTCAATTTGCTCCTGGGTATTATTTTCAGGCTCAAGTGTTCGCGCTTCCGCAAAAGCGGCCTCTAAGCTTGAGGTTTCTTCTCCGTTTCCTTTATCTAAAGATTGTTCCATAAAGCTACAGATTACCCGCCTAAGAGCTTACTAAATGCGCTCACTACCTGACTGAAGACATTCGGCTTCTCTTCTACAGCTACTTCTGTTTCGGCATCAGGGGACACGCTGCTTTCTACTCTTTCAGGCGTGGCGGCAGGCCGGGGTCTAGGAGTAACTTTTCTTTGCGGCGCGCTTTTTACGGTTTTCTGATAGATTGCCGGATTTACTTCCGTAATCTCTTCTTCCATTGGGACTTCCGGTGTGCGGACACGCTCTGGCGCAGAAGGGACGGTGGCGGCGGTTTCTGAAACAGTCTTTCGCTTTCTCATGGGATAAAGAATGTCTCGCGCCTGCACAGAGCGAAGCGCCATGATGTCTTGCAGCATGGTCTTGGTCATGGCTTCAAACTCTTCTATCGTGGCTTTTTCACTGTGGATGAGATCAAGAGCCTTTCTTCTGTCCGCTTCACAGCGCGCAGTAACTACGGCTAATTCCTCCGTAGTATCAAGATCCACTTTACCGTCTATGAGGATGCTTTGCGCTTCTTGATCATCCACAAAATCAAGGCGCAAGTTGGCCTCTCGGGACTTTGCATTTTCACCATCAGGATAAAGCGTTTTTCCTTCCGCTACGCGCCGGTAGGTATTCAGAACGTGGGCGAGTTTAGATTTGGCGCGTAGGATTTTATTTTCCGATGATTCTTCCTCCTTTGCATTTTCACCTTTCGGGAATCGGTCGAGGATGATGCTATTAATGGCTTGCCCAAGATTTTCAAAATCAATTTTTTCTGCATCTGCCACGGCAATTCCTACGGCCATAGCCTCAGGCACATCATGGTGCTTGACCAGTGCGGCAGCGTATTCCAAAATGCCGCCTTTATTTTTTTCAAGGAATTTAGCCAGCGCTTTTTCTCGGTCCGTCTGCTCTTCCGTATTTCCTGAGGCTGAAGTGGCTACGTCCACAAACGGTCTGAAGTATTGTTCAAGCTTTTTTGCCCGCTCCTGGGTCTCAAGGATGGCTTGGTATTCGGCTGCTGGATATTCGAGCGTGGTGCGTCCGTCTTTGGAGGTCAAAAGGACCATGCCCTTTTTCCTCTCCACGCCCCATTTTCCCATTTTTCCGTTAGGACCCATGAGTTCTGCTGTTTCTTGCGGTGCAGCTTCCTTCTGCTCTTTGGGGGCCACTGATTTCGCTTTAACAGCGGGGGACTTTTCTTGAAGAGATTTTAAAAGTCCTGCCGGAACTTCCGGAATGTATTCTTCATGATTTCTCGCTACTGAACCTGCCATAGGGGAGGATAAAAAGATTAGCCCCATTATACCGCAGGTTTCCGTATCTTTAGGGGAGTTTTCGACAGGTTAAAAGGAGGCTCTTTTTGGCGCTAGAAAAGGGGTGAAGAATTGACAATTTCCGTTTTTTCTGCTAGTTTTAGCCCACTGAAAAGGGGATATCAGATGCACATTATCGAATTTCCTTCGGCCACTGCCGAAGCGGGTAAGGAGATTGATAGGCGGGAATTTCGGGAGTTCGTGCCCGCGCCTGTCTTCATCAACCGGCTCTGCTCGCAGTACTTGAGCGAGTGGCCGGTGTTCAAGGAATTGACGTGGGGGGTTCTGCGGTACTCAATGTGCCAGATGAATCAGGCTTCTGCCATGGACTTTGGACAGGCAGCGGCCTTTGTCCTGTGTCTGCGACAGTTCCTCATGAAGAATGAGCTCCCGGATGCTCATCGGGAGGTGGCCGTGAGGGCTGTGGCCGCCTTCAAGGCGCCACTCGACGTCGATCGGGAGCTCACTCTCCATGAGACCTGCGAGCTCATGGAGGAGCGCCTCCGCATCCAGTTCGGACTCCGTGCGGACGAGGAGTTCCGGCGGCATTACCGCAGGAATTTCCTCCCCGGAACGGGGTATACGAGCCATGCCGACAGGCGGTTCAAGACCGCCTTTGGCCTCATCTGGCTCGCGGTGGACAGACTTCTCCTGCGGAGCCGGGTGAAGGTTCAGGAGGAGGAAGACAAGAAGAATTGCCAGGTCGCGGTGTAATCACGCGCGACTCTCGGGCACACATGCTCACTCCACCCGGGGGTGAGCATTCGCGTTTTTAGAGGATATTTTGTACTCTTGGAGAACTTGTGGGGTAGAGGAGGTAAAGGAGGTAGAAGGGGTAATGAATCACTCAAAAAGAATCTTTTAGAGTGTTATTAATACCCCCTTTACCCCTTCCTACCCCATCTACCCCCCCCATATGACCCTCCCAAAGATAATCGCCATAGTAGGCCCTACGGCGTCCGGAAAAACGGACGTAGGTATTGCGGTTGCCCGGGCGGTGGATGGAGAAGTGATCGCTGCGGATTCTCGGACCATTTATCGCGGCATGGATATTGGAACCGCTAAACCCATGGGGAAGCGGGATTGGTTCCCCCTCCTTTCCAAGGAGGGGTCAGGGGTGGTCAGAGGTCTCGGAGAAGAGGCCGCTCTTATGGTGGAGGGAATTCCGCATTGGGGGATCGACATGATCGATCCTGACGAGACATTTACGGCGGCCGAGTTTCAAACCTACGCCGATAAAAAGATCGGGGAGATTTTGAAAAGAGGGAAGATGCCTATTTTAGTAGGCGGTACGGGTTTGTATATTTCGGCAGTCATCGATCGTCCCACGTTTACGGATGTACCACCGAATGAAAATCTCCGCGCAGAGCTCGCTACGTTATCAGATAACGATTTGCTGGAAGAGATCGCCGCCAAAGATCCAGATACCGCAGCGGTTATCGACGAGAAGAATCGCCGTCGTCTAGAGCGTGCCGTCGAGATTCTTCGAGAGTCTGGCAAGACGTTAGCTGAGGCGAGAGCGAAAGCGCCGGCAAAATACGAGGCGCTGCAGATTGGGATTGAGGTTGATCGAGAGAAACTTTACGAGCGTATAGATAGTCGCGTGGATTCCATGGTCGCCAAGGGGCTGGTGGATGAAGTGCGAGCGCTTCGTGGCAAGTACGGATCGGATGCCAACGCCATGACGGGAATAGGGTACCTACAGATCTGCGAATTTCTGGACGGAAAAATGCCGCTCAAAGACGCTATTGCCCGCATCAAATACGATTCCCATCATTACGCTAAACGTCAGGAAACGTGGTTTAAGCGGGACGAGCGGATCACTTGGGTGAAGAGCGCTAAAGAAGCTGTTGAGGTAGCAACCAAAAACGAGGCCTAGGCCTCGTTTTTGCATGGTCTCCCTCCTTCCAGGAGGGGGTTGGAGGCCAGCTCGGCTGGCCGGGGAGGTCCTACCCGAGCACGTTTTTGATCACGTCTGCGGTTTTTTCTGGATCAGCATTGCCTTTGGTAGCTTTCATGACTTGTCCTACAAGGTATTGGAGGAGTTTGAACTCTCCGTTCTTGTAGCGTTCTACTTCTTTAGGGTTTTCGATTACCACTTCCTCCACAATCTTTTGCAGAGCCGCTACGTCATCCATGCGTGTAGCGCCGAGTTCTTCCATGACGTGAGAAGGATCAGAACCGTCATCAAGCATCTTGCCGAGCACTTCCAGTCCCTTGGGTCCCGTGAGTTTTCCGTCAGCAATGAGCGTAATAAACTCGGCAAAGTCTTCCGGCGTGAGTTTCATGATACGGATATCGCTCTTGCGCTCCTCAAGTAGTCCGAGCAGTTTGGAGGTGAGCCAGCCAGAGAAGATTTTAATGAGCTTTTTCCGGGCATCCTCTACGCCTTCCGGAGCAATGTCTGGCTGTGCTTCAAGCCAAGCGCCAAGTTCAGACAGGGCGCGTTCCGCAAAGTCCGCCAGTGCTGGGTCATCCACAATTTGCCGCACGTCATCTTCCTTGAAACCGTATTCACGCACCAAGCGGGCACGCTTGGCTGCCGGGAGTTCTGGAAGCTTGCGCTTCGCATCCTTGGCAATACTTTCGAGCTCGAGCGGTGGAATGTCTGGTTCCGGGAAGTAGCGGTAATCAGCGGAACTCTCTTTTTCTCTTTGACCTTCCGTCATCTGCTTAGCGTCATTCCAACCGCGCGTCATGGTGATCTGCGGTGGTTCGCCTTTTTCCCACAGTTCCGTTTGGCGTTTAATCTCGTACGCAATAGTGCGCTCTACGGCGCGGAAAGAGTTTACGTTTTTCACTTCCGTCTTTGGCGAAAGATCAGGAGAGACAGGTTTTCCATTTTCGTCTACTTCACGCAAAGAAATGTTTACGTCACAACGCATGTGGCCTTTCTCCATATCTCCTTCGCTAACCCCAAGCGTGCGCACCAAGAGACGGAGCTCTTGCATGTACGCTTTAGCTTGTGCGGCGGAACGGAAATCCGGACGAGTGACTATTTCACAGAGCGGAACTCCGCCGCGGTTGTAGTCCACGTAGGTCTTTCCATCTGCGCCGTGAATATTCTTAGCGGCATCTTCTTCCAAATGCATGCGTTCCAAACGAATGCGCACCACGCCTTCACCAGGAACATCAATATCTAATTTACCCTCGCTCATGATTGGCAAATCAAATTGGGAAATTTGATAGGCCTTAGGAAGGTCAGGGTAGTAATAATTTTTACGGTCAAACTTAGAATGCGGCGTGATGCGTCCCTCAAGCGCCAGCCCTAGCATGACAGCCCATTCCACGGCCTGTGCGTTTGGCACGGGCAACGTTCCCGGGTGGCCGGTACAGACCGGACAGATGTGGGTGTTAGGTTTAGCCTCATCCACGTGCGCTGAACAAGAACAAAAAAGCTTTGTTTTGGTGTTCAGCTGAACGTGGGTTTCTAGTCCAATGATCGGTTCTAAGCGCATAGGGTGGGGAAGGTGGGAAAAATGGGGAAGATGGGGATTTTAGGAAGCCCTGGAATCTTGTTCGAGGCGCTTTCTAATAGCGACTAGGGTAAAGTAAACCTTTTGGACAAGTTCGTCGAATAAAGGCGTGGACCCATTTTTAACAAATTCTAAGGATTTTGCAACCTTTATGGCCGCGTCGACTTCGACGAGTGATCCAATGGATATGCTGACAAAGCGCGCATACTCCTTTGTGCTACTTCGGGCGTGCCCTTCTGCAAGATTAAGTAAGACAGAAACGACCGCTCGGCGGACTTGAGAGGTTAGTCCAAAACGTTCCTCGGACGGAAAGTCTGCGGTTAGGAGATATGTTTCACGAATGAGTATGTGAATGTCGTTCGTGATCTCGAGTGATTCGTAGCGAAATTTCATTCCCTTCCCCGATTATCCCATTTTCCCCAACTTTCCCTACCTCGTTTTTCGGAGACTATCAAAGATGTAGAAATCCGTGAGCGCAATAAGTGGGGTGAAAAGTGCGGTGACGAGCATGGAGATGAGGAACCAGACGGAATTCCCTACGCCTATGCCAAGCTGGCCCGAGCCGAGTGTCAGGGCAATGAGCAGCATAAAACCGGAGAGGAGGAGGAAATTGACCAGGGAAAGTGCCAAGGCATAGATAAACTGCGGGATGACAAAACGGAAGAAGGTAGCCCACCAGCGTCCTTTTACAAGTGCTCCAGAATTTTTCATGGAGCGAACGCCGGCGTTAAAAATTTGTTTCAGATAGGACAATACAGAAGCAGATTCCTTGATCGTTTTCAGTTTTGGTTCCTCAGTGAGGATGAGGGAGTACGGAGCAAAAGAGTACGAGATGGTGAACTTTACAATGAGGATAAGCGAGAGGATTCCACCAAAGATGAGGAGCAGCGCACCCGCACCGGAAATCAAAAGACCAATACTCGTCACCGGCGTCACCATGACCAAGACCCAGCCAATGATCGGAATCAGTGCAGCGGCAATGACGAGGAGGATGAAGAGCAGGCTGGTCCAGACGTACGGGAAGAAAAGTTTCTTGGCTGTCGCTACGCTCTTTGCGGAGTTACTTTTTACTCCGCTTTGCTGATCTTGCGCAGCGAGTACGATCATGATGAGCACAATGACGCTGACCACGGTCAGAAGCAGTCCGCCAAGATCATTCAGAATAACTGATGCCCAATACACAAAATCAAAACGACCGTCCACAATAAACGGAGCCAAGAGTTTTCCTATGGCAGCGGGGACTGCAGCCAGGATCATCCAGGCGGAAATGCGGAAAAGTTCTCCAAAGTGCTCTTTATAGTGCTCAACCGTTTTATCAAATACCTGACCTATTGAAATGAGGTTTGCCATATTTAGAGAAAGTATACCAAGATTAGCCCGTTGTCCCAAAGCCGCCGCGGTTTTCTGTCCCCATATCCTCCGATTCAGTAAAGGTGATGCCACGGAGCACAGGAACTATCACGCCTTGGGCTATTCGTTCACCGGCTTCCACGGTGTAAGGCTCCTGGCTAAAATTATGGATGAAGATGAAAATCTCATCCTCTGGCCCGCAGTAGTCTTGATCTATGACGCCCGTGCCGTTTGCTAACCGCAAGCCTTTTTTTGCGTTACTGGAACGAGGGAAGGTGAGGAGTACGTAGCCTTCCGGCACTTGGACCACAAGTCCGGTCCTAAATTTCTTCCGTTCGCCCGGCAAAATGATGCCGCCTTCTATGACGGCTACGTCAAAGCCGCACGCACCGGTAGTTTTGTATTCAGGGAGTGGAGTGTCGGGAGTGAGCCTGCGAATCTTCACGTTCATCATAGAATTTTTCTCTACTTTAGACTTTTGTCTCACGACTTTTGACTACCTATCCACACTTGATCGTTGACCCGCGTGTCCTTGGGTGGCACAGTCGCACCTGAAGCCGATGGGCGCCATGCTTGCCCACCGGCTTTCGCTTTTCAACTAAGATATTTTCGGTTGAAAAGCGTCCCGAGCGTAGGCGAGGGATCTAAAGTACTTTGTAGCGGATGAGCACCGTTTTTTCGCCCAGTCGTTCCACAGAAATGGTTTCCAAGTTCACTTCTTTCTCCAAACTTGCAGCGAGTGGGATACCGTTTGAGAAAAGTATGGGTTCATGGGTGAGAGCAATTTCGTTTACGAGCCCAGCGTTCAGGAACTGGCCGTAGACATTGCTTCCGCCGGCTATTACCGCCGCGGTGAAGCCTCGTGCCCCTAGCCCGTTCAGGACGGTTTTAAGGT
>JAHFIZ010000042.1 GCA_023246145.1 Candidatus Uhrbacteria bacterium
CCGCCTTCTTCTCTGCACCATGAGCACCGCCCATCTCCAGTCCGGAAAGTTGCCGCACGGCTTCCATAGGCAGCCCGGCCGCTGCACCCATAAGATCCCCCATCATGGTGGTTTTGTGCTTCTCTTCCTTACCCATGACCTTTGCCGCAAAGGACACGCCCTCCTTGGTCCAGTCCTGATCATCCGGCATGCGGATCAAAATCTGCATCCAATAATTCTCATGCTCGCCCATTTTGCCCATGAGCTCAATGATGGACAGAAGCGGATCTTTGAATCTGCCTTCTTTTTCACCCTGGTGCTCAAAATCTTCGTACGTGCGAATAGGCAAATACTGCGGATTCTTCAGGGTGAACTCAGCGCCAAAAGCTTCCCATTCATCATCAGGATATTTATGCGGAATACGGTTCACGTAATCCTCCACTTCCGTAATTTGCGCTTCCGGATACTGCGCGTAAAGGTCAGCTTCTATGAGATCACGGTACTTATCCGGAGTACGAATATAAAAATGCACATCCCCACCGTTGCTCGCAATTTCAAATGAAAATACTGGCTGTTCCTTACCCAAAAGCCAGCGCTCTCTCCAGGTGATGGAGCTGCGGCTACCGGAAAGGTTAGCAAAAAAGTTATCCATGCCCTTTGGCGTTTGGATAGTATTCTGCGGAATCTTAATTTCTAAAAGCTGGTACTCCACGTGGTGCGCGTACTGTTCTTGCTTGTAATCCAGCCAAACATGCGTCATGCCCCAGACAATGATCCCAAAAATAGGTATCCAGCCAAAGACAAGAAGCGCCTGGGAAGCCATGACCTCCGGCGGCGTGCTATTTAAATATTGTGTGACAAACGGCGGAAGGTTGAGGATAATGCCGAGCATAGTGTTGGCTATAGGATAGCATAAAAAACACGAGGGGTAGAGGAGAGAGAAGGGGTAAAGGGGGTAACGAAAAAGAGGTCGCGCCGCGGCGACCTCTCTTCCTTTACTCACCCTCTGATAGTTACTTCTTTGCACTCCACTTTTCCCACAAAACAAGGAGTGGGCTAGCTACGAAGATAGAGGAATAAGCACCAGAGAGAATACCCACAATAAGTGCAATAACGAACGGACGCGTGGTTTCACCACCCAAGACCGCAATAGCGATGAGTGGCAAAAGCGTAGCAAACGTGGTGTTCAAAGACCGGCCGAGCGTTTCCACAATACTCTGGTTCACAATCTCGCCAAAGGTCATGTCTGCATGTCGGTGACGGAAGAGATTTTCACGCGTACGGTCAAGCACCACAATGGTGTCATTGATGGAGTAACCAAGAATGGTCAGAAGTGCGGCCACAAAAGCCGTATCTGCCTGATAGCCGAGCACCTTGCCCAAGATGGCAAACACACCAAGCGGAATGATGACATCATGGAATGCTGCCACCGCTGTGACCACACCGTATTTCCAAGATGGCACCGGGTCAGACACTTTACGGAAAGCCCAAGCAATGTACGCACCAATAAGCACAAGGAGAAGAACGAGCGCAGTCAAAGAAGCTCGCTTCAATTCGTTACCGATGGTTGGTCCTACGGAGTCAAACCGGGTTTCAACGGCATCAGGATACGTGGCCTTCACGGCAGTGAGGAGCGCCTGGTGCTCTGCCTCATCAATAGGCGACATGCGGACAAAGTACTGGTTGGCTTCTCCCGTCTGCACCGTAGATTCGCGTCCCGTTCCCATAACCGCAGCACGCAAACCATCCACGGAAGCATTTTGTGCCTTGAGCTCAATCAAACTTCCACCCGTAAAATCAATGCCAAAGTTCAGTCCAAACACGCCCACAGAAACAACAGAGAGCGTTACTACCAAGACGGAGAGACCAATCCAGAACTTGGAATACTTGATGATGTTCAGGTTCAATTTCTTCATACGGTTATTTGGTCATCCCCCGGTAGAAGAGGCGCTTACGGAATACCTTAATCTTGCCCAAACGCGTCATGAGCGCACGCGTCACCACCATACAACTGAACATGGAGACTAAGACTCCGATGGTGAGGGTGAGCGCAAAGCCACGGATAAATCCGGTGCTCATAGAATAGAGCACGGCAGTAGCGATAAGCGTGGTCATGTTACCGTCACGAATACTCGGCCAAGCGCGGTGGAAGCCTTCCTGAATGGCACTCGGGAGATCCCGACCGCTCCACAGCTCTTCCTTCAAGCGTTCAAACACGAGCACGTTGGCGTCCACAGCAATACCAAAGGAGAAGACAAATCCCGCAATACCGGAAAGTGTCATGGTGACGCCCATGGTCTTATACAGCGCCAAGTTGGCGGCTGCGTAGAAGAGCAAAGCCAAGCCAGCCATAACTCCTGGAAGGCGGTAGTAGAGAATCATGAAGAGCGCTACCAGGATGAATCCCGCCAGTGCTGCATCAATACTCTTATCTAATGATGACTGACCGAGCGCTGGGCCAATAGTCTGCTGGCTCACCACACTAATAGGTACTGGCAGAGCACCAGCGTTCAAACGCTGCGCGGTCATCTTGGCTTCCGCAAGGGTGTAAGAACCGGTGATGGAAGCGGTACCGCCGTAAATAGGTTCCTGCACGGTAGGCGTAGTAACAGCCTGTCCGTCCAAGAAGATACCAATAACCTTTCCTACATTCTCAGAGGTCAGCTTGCCAAAGAGATCAGCGCCTTCAGCGTTGAACTCCAACATGATGTACGGAGCGCCGGAATTCTGATCAAAAGCCACGGAGGCGCGCTTGATGTTCTTTCCGGAGAGTTCCGTGTTCTTCCAAGGGTCAACCTGCACTACATCTGATGCCGTAGTCCACGGCATCTCAATGTGCGCCAGTTCGTAATACGTTTCCTTGCGTGAAGACTCGCGGTAGATAATGTGATAGCCGAAGTCCGTCTCTACTACGTCTGAGATCTCACCGTTCTTCAGGTTATACAGAGCGGCTTCAAACGGAGCTACCGTCATTCCCTTGGGAATGTACCCAAGCTCTCCCCCGTCCGTCTTACTGCCGTCATCGCTATTAGCTTTGGCCAAGTCAGCAAAGTTTGCCTTAGTGGCCTGTGCTTTCAAATCTCTAATGAGTTTCAAGGCCTCATCCTTAGTACGTTCTGTCTGACAACCCTGCGCTCCCGTGTAACAAATAAGAATGTGGGAAGCCTTAGGTTCTGTCTCCACCTTACGGGAGATGTACTTCATGATGTGGATGCGGGACGTACCTTCATACAGGCCGTTCGTCACACCCGGGGTCAAATGCTTGCTCACTATAGAATCCAGATAACCACCGTATTCGGCGTCATCTCCATTTACAAATCCGAGGTATCCGCCGTTATCTCTGGTGGCAGCGTCAATAGACTGCTCCTTTGCCAACGCATCAAAATTGGCCCCCTTGTTTTCCAAGGCCTTATCAAGCACATCAAGTGCGGCAGCGCGCTCAGTCTTCTGTGCGTCCGTAATCTGCTTCTCTTGTGCCGGTGTTGGATTTACATCCACGTTTTCATCCGGCAGCTTGAATTCCAGCACCGGAGTTTCTCCAATCTGCTTCACCGCCTGCGCCACATCCGTGATGCCTGGCAGGTCTACCAAAATTCTATACTTACCGTCCGCAATGGTGGTCTCCACGTGCGGTTCGCCCACGCCAAAAGAGTTCACGCGGCGTTCCACCACATCACGTACGCCAGAAAGCGCATCCGCACGGGAAGCGCTATCAATAGCTGACATGTCAGCCTCATACACCAGGTGTACTCCACCCTTCAAATCAAGGCCCAAACGGAAGGCGATGTCAGGAAGATACGGCAAGTGATAGCCGGTCTTCTGATCAAGCGCATGCATGGCGTCATTCCACGGTTTTGGATAGGCCACAACGGCGCATCCAACAAAAAGAAGAAAGAGCGCAAGGACAGCGAATTTTTTCATAGTTCGGGAGTAGTTTAGAGAACCAATGGCAAAAACACAAGCACCGGTGTGTACCGGTGCCTGATCTTAGCCAAATTTTGCTGACCTTACGCCTTTTTGAACTTCACCGTGAAGGCAGGAACCCAGCGGATATTGATCTCATCCACAATCTCTACCGGCTCACTGGCCAAAAACTTATTCAGCGCCACATCCGTCAAAAGTTCCGTATCTGTCTTGATTTCTACGCTCAGCTCTTCAAATTTTGCCTTGTCCATTTCACGAGACAGCACTTCATTCTCCAGTGCCTTCTTTTCTACGCGCAGTTTCAGCATCTCTTCCAAAATTTCCTGGTAGCGCTGGTTATTTTTGAGCTCATCCTGGAAGGACGTCTTCAAATCTCGGCGTTCTGCTTTCTTTCCCTTCAACCGTGCGTAAATTTCTTCAAGTGAATGCATAATGAGTCTATGAATAACGCGAATTATTGTAACACATTCCATAGATTGACCAGAACGTGAAAATTCCCTATCATTCCCCCTTCATGAGAAAGCTTGCCAATCATCTGAGCCGCGAACAAGCAATGAAAGAAATTGCCGCCGAATCATTCTCTCGGCAGACGATCAGTTTTTATCGTTACATACTTTTGGATAATGTCGAGGAGCTGCGCGATCAACTTTTTGAAGAGTGGCACAAGCTCGGCGTACTTGGCCGAGTCTATCTTTCAAGCGAAGGCATCAATGCGCAGATTAACGTTCCTGTTCCCAATCTCGAGACTTTCCGCGCTAGCATCGATACATCTCCGTATTTCAAGGATGTCCCTTTCAAATTGGCGATCGAAGAGCCCGCTACCTCCTTCTGGAAACTCATGATCAAGGTTCGGAAACAGATCGTGGCGGACAATTTGCCAGCAGGTACATACGATATTACGAATGTTGGTACACATTTAAATGCCGAGGAGTTCAACCGCGAAATAGAGAACGGCGCCATAGTGGTAGACATGCGCAACAAATACGAAAGTGACATCGGCAAGTTTTCTAACGCAGTCACTACTGATACCCAGCGCTTTGGCGATGAACTTCATGAAGTGGTGGAAAAGCTTCAGGATAAAAAAGGTGAGAAAGTCTTGCTTTACTGTACGGGTGGGATCAGATGTGAAAAAGCGAGCGCCTTCCTTAAACACAAAGGGTTTGAGGACGTAAGCCAGCTTTACGGCGGCATCATTAACTATAAGCACGAAATTGAAGAAAAGAAATTGGAGTCCAAGTTCATCGGCAAAAACTACGTCTTTGATGGCCGAATGGCCGAGGCTGTGACTGCTGACGTCATCGGCAAATGCTTCACCTGTAAATCCCCGGCTGACAGCTACGATAATTGCGCCAATGATCTCTGCCACGCCCTTTTCATCCAGTGCGCATCCTGCAAAGAAAAGATGTTCGGCGCCTGTTCAGAGGAATGTGCCAAAATCGCTGCACTGCCGATAGAAGAAAAGAAAGTACTCCGCAAAGGAAAAAAGGCTACGTTCAAAGTGCTGTCATCTACGTAAGGTGCTAAACAAGTTAAGTTACTAAACAACTTTAGTAACTTAACTACTTAAGGTGCTAACGTAACTTTCTCGTACTCCTCCCTCTTTCCATAAAAAGGTTCGGCGAGAGCCATCATGGCCGCCGCATCTCCCGTAGTCAAAAATATTCTTTCGCCCACCTTCCCCATCATCTCGTCGATCTCCCTGTGGTGATCGAGATACGTTGCCAGGCTCTTTGCCACCATCTGCCCCTGATCATAAATGTGCACTCCTACGGGCAACGCTTTTACAAACAACTGGTGAACTAACGGGAAATGGGTACAACCTAACAGCACCGCCTCCGGTGGGAATTCATTTCCCATCACTTTCTTCAGCTCCTCCACGCCTCCCCCAATCTCCCGTGCCATCGCTGGCTCCCCCTCCCCCTGCTCAATCATGGTAGCGAGATTGGGACAGGCAATTTCAAAAACGCTCATCAGAGGCTGACGCTTTTTTATCTCATTGGCGTACGCGTGCGACCGTACCGTGCCAGCAGTCGCAAAAACGGCAACACTCTTTACTGGTTCTATCGGCTCACCCGTGGATGCCGGAGTTTGTATCTCCGGAATCCAATTCACTCCCGTCACCTGCTCTACCGTAGGCACCAAAATCCCGAGCACTCTCTTCCCCGGATACTTCACCGGCAATACTTCCTGCTGAATCTTTCGGAGTGCCACTGCGGACGCAGTGTTACATGCCAGAACCACGAGTTCGCAGCCCCGTCCAAATAAGTGCTCGACCGCTTTCAACGTATATTCAAAAACCTGCTCAGGCGATTTATTCCCATACGGGGAATGGAGCGTATCGCCAAAATATACAAAATCGTATTCCGGAAAAGCCTTATCTAGCTCCCGTAAAATCACCAGTCCCCCTACCCCGGAATCAAAGACACCAATCATATAGACAAAAGAAGAGATCAGTAGCTATTATCGGGCAAACATATGGCAGACACTTTTGAGCACCAGGCCCTCAGCCTCACGGACTATAAGCCCTTAGTGTATACGGCAATGTCCAAGCATCTTTTCTACTTCAGGATGCATATCTCAAAATTTGTCCTTGAGCAAGGCAAGGTGCCGCTCAATCCCTTCATGATCTTTGAATACTTCATGCTTGATACCATCGATCGTAACGTGGTGCGACAAGGAAATAACACGCTTGTCCAAAAGGCGGACGAAGTCTGGGTCTTTGGAAGCGTAAGCGACGGCGCGCTCGCGGAAATCAAAATCGCTAAAGCAAACAAGAAACCCGTCAGATACTTTAACGTGGTGAAATCAAAAAATATCGTCGAGGTGACTAAGGAAAATGTGGTGATGGAACCGGATGTTGAGCTTTTTCGTAGCGAACTGTAGGTCGAGCCGTACCCTTGGGTCATCGCGAGGGAGTTATTCGACCGACCGAAGCGATCGGAACGATCAGCCTTGCTCTTGGCCTAGCCGTAGTTTATCCAGAATGTCGACCATCTTCGGATTCTCTTTCCAGATAAGCATATTCTTCTTTCTTCTCGAGCCTGCCTTTATCTGCTTCTCCCTTAAAATTGCTTCATATGGTGAAGAAAAGACTTCAACATAGACAAGCTTAGAGCAATTATACTGAGCACTGAAACTGCTTGGATTTCTTTTCGTTTTGTGTTCATCGGCTCGACGGAAGATGTCATTCGTCATTCCTACATACAAAACAGAATTCGACTTATTCGCCATGATGTACGTGTAGTACCTTCGATCGTCCATATACGAATAAAGGCAAAGATTAGCACGACCATTCAGATTGCTTCGGTCGAACGCTGCACTCCCTCGCAATGACCCGAGCCACAACTACATCTCAACCGCAACTAACCGCCTATCGTCGTATCCGGCTTATCGTTTGTACTTGAGGAATTGCTGCCGCCTAACATTTTGTTGAGCGCATTCATGCCTTTGACGGCCGCATCTATGTTGCCGTAAGCGCTGACCCACTGATCAAGATATTTGAAGATGTTGTATACCACCTCTTTGGCAATAGACTGACGGAGCGTGGTGTACAGACGGAACGCTTCCTTTTTGTACTCCACGAGTGGATCTCGCTGGGCATAGCCCTGGAGGCCAATGGAACGGCGGAGGTACGTCATGTCATCCAAATGACGCATCCATAGGCTATCAATAGAACGGAGCAAGGTGCCACGCTCAATGTTCTTCATGTCAGCTCCCCCGTTCAATTTCTCTGTGACTTCCTCGTATTTGCGATTCACCGCCTTCATCACGAGCTCGATAACGCCCGTACGCTGACCGGCCAGCTCTTCCTTGTCTTTAGAAAGCTTGGCGAGCGTGGTCTTCACCTGATCTTGCTCATCTGCTGAAAGAGAAATGATAGTGTTCAAGCTCTCTACAATTTCTTTTGGATCCCAATCGCCCGTCACCTTCTTCTCACCAGAGAATGCAGCCGGAACATCTCCATGAGTCTCCGTAGTATGGAAGTGAACAATTCTCTCTACTTCGCTCTCCACCATGGCCAAAATTTCGCCATGCGGATTCATGTTCTCATCAGTCAGAAGCGCGCGGCGTTCGTTATAAATAGCCGTGCGGTGACGATTCAACACATCGTCATACTCCAAAACATGCTTACGGGTATCAAAGTGATGGCTCTCCACGCGCTGCTGTGCCTTTTCAAGAGAACGAGTGACCATCTTGCTCTCAATTGGCGTTTCATCGTCTATGCCGAGCGTGGTCATCATGCCCTTCACGCGCTCTGAACCGAAGATGCGCATCAGATCATCATCCAACGATACGAAAAATTGTGTGGAACCCGGATCACCTTGGCGACCAGCACGACCACGGAGCTGGTTATCAATACGGCGAGATTCATGACGCTCCGTACCAATAACGTGAAGACCACCGAGCGCTTTCACTTCTTCCGCCTCAGCTTTGTCCGGAGGGTTACCGCCCAAAATAATGTCCACACCGCGTCCCGCCATGTTGGTAGCAAGCGTGACGGCGCCTTTTCTTCCAGCCTGCGCAATAATTTCTGCTTCACTCTCATGATTCTTAGCGTTCAACATCTTGTGCTGTACACCGGCCGCA